>JAVBRP010000278.1:0-12341 GCA_031547815.1 Bacteroidales bacterium
GCGCTCAACCAGAAAGCCGTTGCCCGCATGTACGCGCAATCCGTAAGCAAACCGTACGAAGCATTGAACTTGATCGTGGCACATCTCGGCGGCGGAATATCCGTAGGGGCGCATCGCAAAGGCTCCGTTGCGGATGTCAACCAAGCGTTGGACGGCGAAGGGCCGTTCTCGCCCGAACGCAGCGGAACCTTGCCGACCGGGCAATTGGTTGCTCTTTGCTTCGGCGGCAACTATACTCGCGAAGAAATGAAGAAGATGCTGAACGGCAAAGGCGGATTGACGGCTTATTGCAACGACACCGATGTGCAACGATTGATTGCGGAAGCGCAAGCGGGAAACAAACGCACGGAACTCATTCTGGAAGCATTGTGCTACCAAGTCGCCAAAGAGATCGGCGCCATGAGCGCGGTGCTGAAAGGCAGCGTCGACCAAATCATCCTTACGGGAGGAATTGCTTACAACACCCGGATCACCGAACGTATTTCCGAGCATGTTTCCTTCATCGCCCCGATCACCGTTTATCCCGGCGAAGACGAAATGTCGGCATTGGCGGCAAACGCGCAAATGGCGTTAGACGGAGAATTGATCCCGGAAGAATATTTTTGAGTTTCGGGTTTCGGGTTTCGAGTTGGGCAAAGCCACGTAACCTTAACCCACATTGCGCATTCCCACTCCCGAAAAGTTAAAAAAAGTCATAAAAATCCGTACCCGAAAAAAGGTGAAATTGTCGTTTACCGAAATAGAATATCCGCGAATTAGACGAATTTATACGAATTTACACTAATTTTATTCATGGCTTATAATTCACACATTTAATCTTTGTGCAGTGCATTGGCAACTTATTATTCGCGTGTTTTATTCGCGGCAATTCGTCTAAATTCGTCTAATTCGCGGGCCAATATCAATACCTGTAATGCTCCGGTTTATACGGGCCTTCGAGGGGAACTCCGATATAAGCGGCTTGTGCGTCGGACAGTTTCGTCAGTTTAACGCCGAGTTGCTCCAGATGCAAGCGCGCCACTTCTTCGTCCAACTTCTTCGACAGACGGTATACATCCACCGGATAACTGTTTTTCCACAGGTCGAGCTGCGCCAGCGTTTGGTTGCTGAACGAGTTGCTCATCACGAATGACGGATGTCCCGTAGCACAACCGAGGTTTACCAAACGCCCTTCGGCAAGCAGGAAAATGGCGTGTCCGTCGGGGAACACATACTTGTCCACCTGCGGTTTGATGTTGATTTTCTTGATGCCGGGATACGCTTCCAATTTATCCACCTGTATCTCGTTGTCGAAATGCCCGATGTTGCAAACGATGGCCTGATCTTTCATCGCGGCCAGATGTTCGACGGTGATCACATCCTTGTTGCCCGTGGTGGTTACGAAAATATTGCCTTCCTTCAGGGCATCTTCCACGGTGGTTACTTCAAAGCCTTCCATGGCGGCCTGCAACGCGCATATCGGATCGATTTCGGTAACGACGGTACGCGCTCCGTATGCCCTCATGGACTTGGCGCAACCTTTGCCCACGTCGCCGTAGCCCAGCACTACAACCACCTTGCCGGCAATCATCACGTCGGTAGCCCGTTTGATACCGTCGGCCAACGATTCGCGACATCCGTACAGATTGTCGAATTTCGATTTGGTTACCGAGTCGTTCACGTTGATGGCGGGGAACAGCAATTCGCCCCGTTCCTTCATTTGATACAGGCGATGCACGCCGGTGGTCGTTTCCTCCGACACGCCGCGAAGCTCTTTCACCGTGCGGTGCCATTTTTGCGGATCAGCGGCCAATGTCTTTTTCAGAAGGTCGAGAATCACGCCTTCTTCCTTGTTGGCGGGTTTCCGATCGATCGTTTTCGAATCGTTCTCCGCCTTATATCCCCAATGAATCAACAAGGTGGCATCGCCGCCGTCGTCCACGATCAAGTTGGGGCCTGCGCCGCCGTCGAAAGTGAGCGCCTGCTCGGTGCACCACCAGTATTCTTCCAACGTTTCGCCTTTCCATGCAAAAACGGGAATGCCCGCTGCCGCGATGGCTGCCGCCGCATGATCCTGTGTGGAGAAAATGTTGCAGCTCGCCCAACGCACCTCGGCGCCCAATGCCGACAGTGTTTCGATGAGTACGGCCGTTTGTATGGTCATGTGCAACGACCCCATGATGCGCGCGCCCTTCAAAGGTTGCTCCGCCGCGTACTTCCGGCGAATGGCCATCAAGCCGGGCATCTCCTTTTCGGCAATCTCAATTTCTTTACGCCCGAAATCGGCCAAACCGATGTCGGCAACTTTATACTGTTTGTTCATGATGTTATGAATGATTTAATGTTTAAAATATTTTCCTTGTCTTGACTCAATTGAGCGGCCAATTGTTCCGGATTTTCGAAATTGATGTCATCTCTTATACGATGCGTTAATGCTAAAGTTACCACCCGATCATAAATTTGTTCGTCGAAATCGAAAATATGCACCTCCACGCTCCGGCTTGCATTCCGTTGTTTCAACACGGGCCGCGTACCGATATACATCATTCCGAGCCGTGCGAAAGTATCGAACCGGCTGTCGTCCGCGTTCACTTGCACCCGATAAACCCCGTCTTTGGGAAGAAGTTTATAGCCGGGCGTTTCGATATTTGCCGTCGGGAAACCGATGGTTCGGCCCAATCGATTACCGGCGACCACCTTTCCGGAAATAAGATATTCGTAGCCCGACATTTCGTTTGCCTTTTGCAGATCGCCGTGCAGCAATGCTTTTCGTATGGCCGAAGAACTGATTTTCCGATCGAGCATCTTTAAATCGACCACTTCCGTGCGAAGATCGCTTCCGGAAACAAAAGCCGGCAGGCGATACACATCGCCGTCTCGGTCTTTTCCGAACCGATGGTCGCGGCCGACAACCAAATACCGGGCATTTAATTTTTCGATCACCACGGTTCGGATGAAATCGGCCGCCGGCATTTGCGACAGCGTGCGATCGAACGGAACGACAACAATATCGTCTATCCCGGTTTGCTCCAGAAGAGCGATCTTTTCGTCGAGCGTATTCAGCAGCAACGGCGCATCGCCATCCTTGTCGAGCACCTGCCGGGGATGCGGCCAGAAAGTAACCGCCACCGACCGGCAATCGTGTTCGCGCGCCAAATCGACCACGCGCCGGAGCAACATCCGGTGCCCGCAATGCACGCCGTCGAAACTGCCTACGGTAACGACCGACCTTTCAATATTTAACTTTTCGATGTTCCGAAGTACTGCCAAAATATATCCGCAAAATTGCCGACAAAGTTAATCTTTTTTGGCAAGTAGGGGATAAGGTTTCTTCCGGATAATGCTTGCGCGCGTTTGTAGGGTCTGTTATCCTGTTGGGTTTTGAAAACCCGATAGGTCGTCAACCGGTCGCGACAAAACGACAATCCGGAAATATCTCCGAACCGTCTTTTTTCATCCGTCGGACAACAAAATCGCAAGTTTTCGGTATTATGTGCGTACAAGCGTCATGCTCGAACATGAATATAAATTTTTATCTTTGCCGAATATTGTCGGATGCGTTTCGATCGGAAACTTTCGCGGCTTCCGGCAATTTACCATATCCGTAGAATAATGAAGTTATTATACCATTTAGGAAGATATTACCTATTGGTGGGAAAAGTTTTTTCGAAACCTGAAAAATTCGCCATATATTACCGAAGGGTGCTCAAGGAAATCGAGTTACTCGGCATCAATTCGCTCGGCATCGTGGCATTGGTTTCGCTCTTTATCGGGGCGGTCATCACCATGCAGACGGCCTACAACATCGAAAATCCTTTCATACCGCGTTACTTGATCGGCCTCACCGCGCGCGACACCATGCTGCTCGAATTCGCTTCGACCATGATCGCGCTGATCCTTGCGGGAAAAGTAGGTTCCAGCATCTCGTCGGAAATAGGCACCATGCGCGTTACCGAACAAATCGATGCATTGGAGATCATGGGCGTCAATTCGGCTTGCTACCTCATTCTGCCGAAAGTCATCGCCAACGTTGTCTTTTTCCCGATACTGACCATTCTGAGCATGGTTATCGGCGTGTGGGGCGGTTGGCTGATTTGCACGATGTTGAACATCATCACGCCCGAAGAATATATTTACGGGATTCGTTATGCATTCGTTCCTTACTACATCACTTATTCCTGCGTCAAAATGGCGGTATACGCTTTCATCATCGCCACCGTTCCTGCATACCACGGCTATTACGTTGCGGGAGGATCGCTCGAAGTGGGCAAAGCAAGCACCCGCGCGGTGGTGTATTGCAGCATTTTGATCCTTTCGTTCGACCTAATCATCACCCAAATGTTGTTGTCATGATCGAAGTAAAAGACGTAACGGTACAATTCGGAGACAAACGGGTTCTCGATCACGTATCGACCGTGTTCCACAGGGGAAAGACCAATTTGGTGATCGGGCGCAGCGGCTCGGGAAAAACCGTATTGCTGAAATCCATTGTCGGGTTGGTGAACGTCACCGAAGGCGACATCGTATACGACTGTACGGTTTTCAATAAGCTCGACTTCACGGGACAAAAGGATATCCGGAAACAGATCGGCATGATTTTTCAGGGCAGCGCTTTGTTCGATTCGCTGAATGTGGAAAAGAACGTGATGTTCCCGCTGGATATGTTTACCGATATGACGCTTGCCGAAAAACGCGAACGCGTCAATTTCTGCCTGCAACGGGTAAATCTGGAGAAGGTGAACCGACTGTCGCCTTCGGAATTGAGCGGCGGGATGAAAAAACGGGTAGCCATTGCGCGCGCCATTTCGCTCAATCCGAAATATCTCTTTTGCGACGAGCCTAATTCGGGATTGGATCCGCAAACATCCATCGTGATCGACAATCTGATCAAGGAATTGACCGAGGAATTTAATATGACGACGATCATCAACACCCACGACATGAATTCGGTGCTCGAAATCGGCGATAAAGTGACGTTTATCTACGAAGGACATATCGAATGGGAAGGCTCCAAAAACGATATTCTCAGCTCGCAGAACAAGCATCTGGACGATTTTGTGTTTGCCTCCGAGTTGGGAAAGAAAATTAAATCGGTAGCGGAAAGGGAAGAGAGTAAATTACAGGAGAATTGATCGGGCCGTGCAATAGACGTTCGCGCGGGATCGACACTCACCGTTGGTTCGCTTTTATCTCGTCGGTGTAAATATTTCCCCAATTATCGACAACGACAACCTTAACGACCGCATCGGCGCGCTCGGGTCGGTAGCGGAACATGTATTCCGTTTTCTTGGGTTCCGTACTCGGTCTGTATTTCGGTTTTTCGGGCCCCGATAAGGCGTCGCGGGTATACGGATCGTAACCCTCGTATTGCGTCGGCGCACCCTTGTATTGCCCGTCTTCGTAAATTTTTACGGCCCACCCTTCGTCCCAATTCCAAATGTTCATCACAACACAGTCGGGATACGATTGTTCCGTTCCCGTCGGATAAAGCCTCATCTGCACCGAACGGTCGCTTTTGGTGCTTTTGAAATATGCGTTTTTGATTCTCGCACCGTCGATTTCGTAAACGGCATATCCGTTGGGACAGCCGTCGCCGCTCACTTCGTCGGCCCAAAATACGCCGCACGCCGTCCCCGCCACATGTTCGGAAACATTCGGAGCAACGGTTACATGAAAATTGCTGTGGGTATGCCCCGCCAACAATTGAACCTTCGGGTAGTCTTTCAGCAAAAGATACAAACTGTCGGCATTGGCGATGCTCCGGTTGTTCCTGTACCATGCCGGGATATGCATCCCCGCAATGATCAATTTGCTTTTATCGACATAGCTTAAATCTTGCTTCAACCACCGCAGTTGCGCTTCGGAAATTCGCCCGGTGTAGGTTTTGCGGCCTTCGTAATCGATATCGTCGAGCACCACATAATGGCAATTGCCGCGGTTGAACGAATAGTATGCCGGCCCGAAATTTTCTTCGAAAACATGCGAAGCGCGGTCATCGTCTTTATCGACTTTCAAATCGTGGTCGTGATTGCCGATTGCTTGATACACGGGAAAGGGAAGTTTCTCGACAGCTTCTTTGTAAGCGGGATACATATCGAATTGATCCCACACCAAATCGCCCAGCACCAGTCCGTAAAACACCGTCCCCGCTGGATATTGACCGGTCAAACGATTGATGTCCGCAACGGTTTCGTTGCGAAACCTTCCCGCATCAAAATCGGTACGTAATTGCGGATCGGCGGTAGCGATCAACACATGTTTCTTTTCTTTCTTTTTTTTGCTCAGTTGAAAGTTAACGAAACATATATCTTTCGAATGGTCAATCTTTTCGTAAAATCGGGGGATGTTTGCCTCGGCGGGAATCGCGCAATCGGCGGGAACGGATACAAATACAAATTTGGCGCGCGGGTCGCGCTTCATTCGGTAAACGCCTTTCGAATCGGTTGTCGTAACGGTATACCCGTCGCTGACAACAACGTTTTTCAATCCTTTGTTGCCGACATGCACTTTTCCCGCAAGGTTCATGCCCTCGTCGAGACGAAGGTCGCCGGTTGTTTGTGTACGGGCCGTGTCGCAGTGTCCGACCGATAAAACGAAGCACAAAAATAAAACTTGTATACAGTTTGCCGTTCCGGATTTCATTCTATTCCCGATCTTAAATTTCATTCATGAGTCCGCCCGAAAAGTATCTTTTGCGTTGTTTTCACCCCTGATCCCTAAAAGTGGACTCATTCATTAAACCGATGCAAATATAAAGAATAAAATTTCATTCAAAACATTATCGAAATATTTTCCCATAAAAAAGAAACATTTTTGCCTTGATATGAAATTGAAACAATAATATTACGAATATGGATTTTCGATAATCTCCTATTGTCGCCGGGCGATAAAGTCGGCATGTCAACATACGGCAATATCGAAGATGCGCTTGCAAATGCTTGCCGGAAAAAATATCGTATAAAATGCAATCGCCGGATGCGTCGAAAATCATTTTAAGCGGCATAAAAACAGATGAAATATCCATTCAAAAAATAAACACCAACCGAAAATGAACATGGATATTCCATCCGACCTTTAAAATCAATTTTGTACAGATGAAATCGGGCTTTTTTGATCTTTTCAAGGCCTAAAAATCAAAAAAACACCCCTCGCGTGCTGCAATTTTACCGTTATTCGCATTCTATATATATCAGAACCGCTGTTCGATCGTTTTTTTTTGCTTCTTCCCGGAATATTATATCAATAATATTTTGTACTTTTGAGCGAAACAAAATTTCATGGGATCGCGTTTACCATACAGGATCTTTCGGTTCTATCTTGACGGTTTTCGTAGTATGACCGTCGGGAAGACTCTTTGGATCATCATCGGTATCAAATTGTTCATTATGTTCGCCGTATTGAAATTGTTTTTCTTCCCGAATTTCTTGAAATCAAACTTCGATAACGATTCGGAACGTTCCGAATATGTGATCGAACAACTCACCAAATAGTTCTCGGTTATGATAGAAAACATTGATTCGTCGTTAGTCGATTGGTCGCGGGCGCAATTCGCTCTGACTGCCGCATATCACTGGATTTTTGTGCCGCTCACGCTAGGATTGTCGTTCATGTTGGCTTTTATGGAGACGATCTATGTGCGAACGGGCAATCCCGAATGGAAACGCATTACCAAGTTTTGGATGACCCTGTTCGGCATCAACTTCGCCATCGGGGTGGCCACAGGCATCATTCTCGAATTCGAGTTCGGCACCAACTGGTCGAACTATTCATGGTTTGTGGGCGACATATTCGGCGCGCCGTTGGCCATCGAGGGTATTTTTGCTTTCTTTTTGGAGTCGACTTTCATTGCCGTCATGTTCTTCGGATGGAACAAACTCAGCAAACGAACGCATCTCATATCCACATGGTTGGTGGCGTTCGGCGCTTGTCTTTCCGCGTTGTGGATTTTGGTTGCCAACGCTTGGATGCAATATCCGGCAGGAATGCACTTCAACCCCGACATGGCGCGTAACGAAATGATCAGCTTTAAGGAAGTATTGTTCTCGCCCGTCGCCATCAACAAATTTCTGCACACCATATCGTCGGGCTTTGTATTGGCATCGGTATTTGTGGTCGGCGTCAGCGCTTGGTTTCTCGTCAAGAAACGCGAACAGGTATTTGCCCGTCGCAGCATGGCCGTGGCCGCGGTATTCGGGTTGTTGACATCTCTTTTTGTCGTGCTCACGGGCGATGTGTCGTCGCGCACCATCGCCAAGTACCAACCCATGAAATTTGCCGCCACCGAAGCATTGCATACCGGAAAAGCGGGCGCGGGACTGACGGTTTTCGGAATCCCGTCGCAAACGGAAGAAACCGCATTCAAAGTGGAAATACCGCGATTGCTTTCGCTGATGACATACTATGATAAAGATTATTACGTGACGGGCATCAACGATTTGGTGAACGGAAACGCCGAGCAAGGCATCATTCCCGCAGCCGAAAAAATCGAACGCGGCAAGGTCGCACGGCAAGTGCTGAAAGATTTCAAAGATGCCAAAGCCGCCAAGGATGAAGCCAAGACAAGCGAACTCAGGGCCAAGTTCAAAGATTCGGGATTTTTGAACGATTATTTCAAGTATTTCGGTTACGGATTTTTGAACGATCCGCAAAGTTTGGTTCCCAATGTTCCGCTCACTTTTTGGTCGTTCCGCGTGATGGTCGGCTTGGGATTTTATTTCATCCTGCTGTTTGCCGTAGTGCTTTGGCTCGTTTTCAAGGATAAATTGGACAAACGTCGGTGGTTGCTTTGGGTCATGCTGTTGTCGATACCGTTGCCTTACCTTGCGGGACAAGCAGGCTGGGTTGTTGCCGAAGTAGGCCGTCAACCGTGGGCCATACAGGATTATCTGCCTACCGCGGCGGCCGTATCGCAAATAGACGCAAGCTCGGTGCAAATCACATTTGTGTTGTTTGCCGTCATATTCACCACTTTATTGATTGCCGAAATATCCATCATGGTACGGCAAATCAAGCAAGGGCCGAAAGAGAATTAAAAGTTTCGGGGTTGAAGTTTAAAGTTTGAAGTTTGCCTGCGGCGAGCTCGCAAGCTCGGTTCAGGTTTGAAATTTAAAATTACGAATCAGTGTCACTCGCCACCTGTCACTCGTCACTAAAAAATAAAAAATAATGTTCGAATCCTTATCACACTTGGCATTGCAGCAGTATTGGTGGGTCATCGTATCGTTGCTCGGAAGCATTTTGGTATTTTTGATGTTCGTGCAAGGCGGGCAAACCTTGATATACGCCATCGGTAAAACCGAAGAGGAACGCGCCCTGATCGTAAATTCGCTGGGGCGAAAATGGGAATTCACATTTACCACCTTAGTCACCTTCGGCGGAGCGTTTTTTGCGTCGTTTCCGCTGTTCTATTCCACCAGCTTCGGCGGAGCATATTGGGTTTGGATGCTGATATTGATCTGTTTCGTGCTCCAAGCCGTTTCGTACGAATTCCGCTCAAAACCCCGCAACTTTCTCGGACAGCGCACCTACGAATATTTTCTGCTGTTCAACGGCGTTGTCGGAACGGTACTGATCGGCACCGCCGTCGGAACGTTCTTCAACGGCTCCATGTTCTCGATCAACGAAATGAATTTTTCCCGTTGGGAAACGCCCTATCACGGGTTGGAAGCGGCATTCAATCTGCACAACCTTTCGCTCGGACTGTCGGTCTTCTTCCTTGCCCGCGTGTTGGCGCTGCTCTATTTCTTGAACAACATCAACCACGAACAAATCGCTACCCGTTCCAAAATCCGCTTGCTTCGCAATGCCGCCTCTTTCTTGATATGCTTTCTTACCTTTTTGATCTGGCTGTTGCTGAAAAAAGGCTTCAACTACGACCCCGTAACCAAAGTTGTCAACATGGAACCGTATAAATATCTTCACAACCTGCTGGCCATGCCTGTCGTTTCGGCGATGATGCTCGCCGGCGTCGTTTTGGTGCTGTTCGGAATCATACGCTCGTTGTTCGGCAACCGATTCACCCGCGGAATCTGGTATACGGGAGGGGGAACCATATTGGCGGTACTGTCGCTTTTCCTCATCGCAGGTTTTCACCACACCTGTTACTATCCGTCGATTTTCAACCCGCAGGATTCGCTGACCATCGAAAACAGTTCGTCGAGCCGGTATACGCTCGTCGCGATGAGTTATGTGTCGCTGTTCGTGCCGTTTGTTGCGGCCTACATCTTCTGGGCGTGGCGCGCGATCAACAAAAAACCGATCACTACGGAGGAATTGAACGAAGAGTCGCATAAATATTGACCGTTCGATCGAGATGTATACCAATTTAATATATACTGTCGGCCATTCCAACCACGACATCGACTATTTCAGAGAATTGCTCGAATATTTCGGGATTAATTGTTTGATCGATGTTCGCAGCGTACCGTCGAGCGCCTACAATCCCCAATTCAACAAGGAGCCGTTGAGCGCTTACCTAAAACGTTGCGATGTGATGTACCTGCATTTCGGACACGAATTCGGAGCACGGCACACGGAGTCGGAAGTTTTGGACAACTCCGGAAAAGTCGATTTCGACAAAGTGCGTCAAAGTACGTTTTTCCTTTCGGGAGTGGAACGGCTGAAAACAGGCTTGAATAAAGGTTATACCATTGCGTTGATGTGCTCGGAAGCCGAACCTTTCGACTGCCATCGATTTTCGCTTATTTCCTATTATTTGGTTCGCAACGGTTTTACCGTGAAGCACATCCTGAAAGATAAAACAATCGTCGACAACGGCGAATTGGAAAAACGATTGTTGAAAATATATGACAAAAAAATTCCGAAACCCGACCTGTTCCGGCCCGTTGCGCTTTCGCCCGGCGAACAATTGGATTTTGCCTACCGGCTGCGGGGTCACGACGTCGCTTTCGACACATCATCCGTTTAAATCATGAAAATACAACTGTTCACTATCGGATTTACCAAAAAATCGGCCGAGTATTTTTTCGAATTGCTCATTCAAAACGGCGTAAAACGATTAGTTGACATACGCATCAACAACAGCAGCCAATTGGCGGGATTTGCCAAAGGATCGGACTTGCAATATTTTTTGCGCGCTATCGGAAATATGGATTACGTTTATATCGAGGATTTTGCCCCTACCAAAGAACTTTTGTCCGACTATCAAAACAAAAAAGTCAATTGGGAAGAATATCAAAAAATATATCGTAATTTACTGAAAGATAGAAATATTATCAAGAAATACGACATCAATGAATTTGACGGTTCGTGTTTTCTTTGCAGCGAAGACACACCCGACCAATGCCATCGACGTCTGTTGGTCGAATATTTCAAAGAAAAAAATAAAAAAGATGTGGAAATTAGACATTTAAAATAACCGTTTGATGACATAAATATCACGAAGATGAGTACACGAATCGTTTGTCTTGCTAACTCATACAAAGAAGGCGGCCGTTGTATTGCCGGAGTTAAACTGAACGAACAAAATCTGCCCGAGACGCCGCTCAAGTGGATACGTCCTGTATATCCGACACCGAACGGAGAAGTTCCTACCGCTCGGGTACAACATATCCGACCGTTGGACATCATCGAGTTCGAGAAAACGGCGGATGCTCCGAAAGATTTTCAAACCGAAAATGTTCTTTTTAACGAAGAATCGCTACAAGTTGTCGGCCGATTTCCGATCGATCGTCTGGACGATGTTTGCGATCAGAAACAGTTCCTGCTTTTCGGAAATAAGGCGAAAGCCGTGAAACAAAACGAAACCGCAAAATTGAAGCATTCGCTGACCATGGTTTACGCCACTCATTTCAAGATATTGGAACACCAATATGAAGAACGGATACATCCGCAAATAAGGCTCCGATTCGGATTCGATATTTTTTCGTACGATCTTCCCGTCACCGATCCCCCTTTCTTGGCCGACTATCAAAAAAACAAGAATTTATTGACTGACGTAAAAAAGTTGTATCTTACACTTTCATTGGGCCGATTGCACGAAGGTTGGCATCACAAATTGGTAGCTTGTATGTTGTGGAAATAGAAAAAACACTGCCATGAAACACACCATTATTTTATTCATCATCACCTGTTGTATGCCGGGTAGAGTTTCGGCCCAATGGCACGACGATTTCTCCGACGGCGATTTCGAAGACAATCCCGTTTGGACGGGAAATACCGATCGGTTCGTCGTCGACAACGGTTGGCTGCGGCTCAACGCTGCCGCGGCGGGAACTTCTTATTTATCGGTTGCCTCCGATATTGTTTCCGAGGCATCGTGGGAATTTGCGTTCAAAATGAACTTTCTTCCGTCGTCGACCAATTACGCAAAGGTGTATTTGGTTTCCGACCAAGCCGATCCG
>JAVBRP010000374.1:0-21921 GCA_031547815.1 Bacteroidales bacterium
TTCGGATTATAGAAATTTTTTGTGTATACGTAACCGATATTATTGATGAGGACTCTCAAATATTTGTCATTATAAGTGATACCGGTATTAAATGCAGAAGCGTCGGTGCTTGTAAAGTTGAACGCCGGCGTAAAGGTAAACTCCGATCCGCGATAGACGCCCAAGCCCGCCGGATTGGTGCTCAATACCGAAAGATCGCCGCCCAACGCTCCGAAAGCGCCGCCCATGGCAACCGAGCGAGCCGTTCCGCCCGCATAATATTGCGACATCAATACCGCATCCGAAGCCGATTGCGCTTGAACGCTTGGCATTACCGCAATACCGAGTATGACGAAGAAGAAAATAATCTTTTTCATACGACAAAAAAAATTAAAGGTGATACATAAAAGGCCACTGTACTTATGGATAAACGGTACAACGGCCTTATTGTTGCATGGAAATAAATGTCAATTTAATTTATCGTCTTCTGCCGCTCGATGATGAACTGCTGCTTGACGACGACGAACTGCTTGATGAACTTCCGCCGCTTCCGCTCGAATACGATCCGCTTGACGAACTGCGTGAAGGTGAACTGTAGCTGCTGCCGCCCCAATTCGAACTGCTTGAACTCGATGAACGTGAGGGTGTGGAATAATTCGAACTTGAACTTGACGAACTTCTCGACGGCGTGCTGTAGCTGCTGCTCGAACTTCTCGAAGGTGTGGAATAGCTTGAAGAAGATGACCGCGATGAACCGCTCGGTGTCGAATAGCTGCTTGACGAGCGACGATTCGAATTATCGGATGTCGCGTTTGAGCCTGAGCTTGACGACCGCTCTCTTGTTACGGCTGTTCCGGTGCTTGTACGCGGAGTGCTGTATGATGACGATGACGGCGAATCGTATGCCGATCTCGTTCTTGAACTTGTATTGGTATTTACATTGCCGCTACTGCTGCTGCGCGTCGGGGTACCGTAGGATGCCGCCGAACGCCTGTTGTCTGACGAGGCTGTGGCCGAACGGGTGTAGCTTGCCGGTGTGGTGGAACTGCGATAAGCGCTGCCCGATGCCGTTCTGCGCGATGCCGAAGTTGCAACAGGACTTGAACTCCTGTACTGAGCGGCGCTGCGGCTCGAAGCTGCATACGAAGAGGCGCTGCGGCGATGAATCGGCCCGGAAACTCTTGTCCTGTTCGACGGGTAATTGTGATAATAATCGCTGCCGTAATAACCGCCGCCGTAATACGGATAACAGCTCCAACAGCCGCCGCCCCAATAATACGGATTATGCCAACTGCTGTAATACCCGTAGTGAGGATAGTACCACGGATTGTAATATGACGGATACCCCCAACCGAAACTGAAGCTCATGCCCCAATTCCATCCGAAGTACGGACTGTACGCCATTCCGAAACTCGGGCCGTAATACCACGGGTCGTAATAACTGTATCCGTAGTACGGTCGATCAAACCGGTTGATACGGGCTGTATACGAATCGTCGTAATAATTATTGGTGATATAAGTATTTCCTTGCGGATCCTGCGCTTGCGTGCTTCCCGCGTAAGTATAGTTTTGTGCGCTGCCGTTTGCGGGCGCATCATAATATTCCACAGGAGCGCTTTGGGCTGAAGTCGTGGCTTCATCCACCGTTTGACCCGATTCCAGGGCTTGACGATACTTTTCGTAATTGCTTACGCCCTCCTCTGTCGTGTAATCCGTAGTCGGAACAGTGTAGCTCTCTGCTGCCACCGTCGACGCTCCTGCGGATGCCGAAGAGGCAGATTTGGTTGCAAAAGCCGCTTTCTCGTTCTTCGGATTGTAGTATACATCGTCATCGAATGACGAACCGGATGCTACCTTGCTCGAAGAACAAGCGCTTACCGCTAAAGCAACCGTGCCGGAGATGATAAATTTCGCTTTCATGACTTGTCCTCCTGTTTTTTGGGTTAATGGAAAATATCTATTTTTGCACTTCAATATTTTATTGTACACAACACAAATTTTATACCAAAAAAAGTTCAATGGCAAAAGAAGTTACAAGCAGGCAGGAAAATTATTCCCAGTGGTACAACGATTTGGTCGTAAAGGCCGATCTGGCAGACAATTCGGCGGTTCGCGGATGCATGGTTATTAAACCGTACGGTTATGCGATATGGGAAAAAATGCGCGACCAACTCGACCGCATGTTCAAAGAAACCGGTCACGTTAACGCCTATTTCCCGTTGTTTATCCCAAAATCCTTTTTCAGCCGCGAAGCAAGCCACGTGGAAGGCTTTGCCAAAGAGTGTGCCGTAGTCACCCATTATCGCCTGAAAAATTCCCCCGACGGAAAAGGCGTTGTGGTGGACGATGATGCCCGTCTGGAAGAAGAACTGATCGTGCGTCCCACCTCCGAAACAATCATTTGGAACACCTACAAAGGCTGGATACAATCATATCGCGACCTTCCGATTTTGGTGAACCAGTGGGCCAACGTGGTGCGCTGGGAGATGCGCACGCGCCTGTTTCTGCGTACGGCCGAATTTCTTTGGCAGGAAGGACATACCGCGCACGCCACCGAAGCCGAAGCCGTTGAAGAAACCGAACGGATGATCAACGTATATGCCGAGTTTGCCGAAAAACACATGGCCATGCCCGTCATCAAAGGACGCAAAACCGCCAACGAACGTTTTGCGGGCGCTTTGGATACCTACTCCATCGAAGCGATGATGCAGGACGGAAAAGCCTTGCAGTCGGGAACATCGCACTTCTTGGGACAAAATTTCGCCAAAGCCTTCGATGTGAAATTCGCCACCAAGGAAGGAAATCTGGATTACGTCTGGGCTACCTCGTGGGGCGTATCCACCCGCTTGATGGGCGCTTTGATCATGGCGCACTCCGACGACAACGGCTTGGTGTTGCCGCCCCGTTTGGCACCCACGCACGTGGTGATCGTTCCCATTTATCAAAAACCGGAACAATTGCCCTCGTTGGCCGAAAAAATACTTCCGCTCAAAAAAGAATTGGAAGCCAAAGGCTTAACCGTACGATTCGACGATCGCGACACCGTAAAACCCGGATTTAAGTTTGCCGAGCACGAGTTGAAAGGTATCCCCGTACGCATCGCCATGGGGCCGCGCGATATGGAGAACGGCACTGTGGAAATTGCCCGCCGCGACACGCTCGAAAAGAAAACATATCCGCTGAGCGAAGCCGTGGAAGCGGTTGTCGGCCTGATGGACGAAATTCAAAACAACATATATAATAAAGCGTTGAAATTCCGCGAAGCAAATACCTATCAAACCGACTCGTACGAAGAGTTCAAAGAGATACTGGACAAAGGCGGATTCATCATGGCGCATTGGGACGGCACACCCGAAACCGAAGAGCGGATCAAAGACGAAACCAAAGCAACCATTCGTTGCATTCCGTTCGATTCGCCCGAAGAAGACGGGAAATGTATCCTTACCGGGAAACCGTCAAAACAAAGAGTGCTCTTTGCCAGAGCATATTAAAAGCGCTGTCGGAAAATTTCTCCTGCCGGAATTTTTTTATTCGCCGGCAAGGAGAAATCCGACATCGATAACATTATTATCTGGCCGAAAATGAGAAATTTAACCGACAACGACAACCGATCGTTTCAACGTCGCCCCGATATGCTTTTCAGCCGCATCGACGACGAAGTGGTGATGATGAGCATCGAAACGGGCGAATATTACGGTTTGAATCCCGTGGCAAGCCGAATATGGGAGCTGCTGGAAACACCGCATACACTCGTGAACTTGATCGAGCGGTTGATGCAGGAGTTCGATATCGACGAACAATCCTGCCGCCGCGATGTGGAGACGTTTCTCCGACAAATGATCGAAAAAAAGCTGGTGATTACCGAAAACGAAGTTTAGAGAAGCGATGCGGAATAAAATCCTTACCAAAAGCAATAACATTTGAGAAATTTTGATGAGATTGCCCGGCAACCGGTTAAGATTTGTCTTCGTAATCGAAATTTTATATTAATTTTGTACAAATTTTAACATGTAGTTATTTCTCATAATAAAATAATAATATGGTTTCTTACAAAGAATTAGGCTTGGTTAATTCCAAAGAGATTTTTGCCAAAGCCTTCAAAGGAGGATATGCCATTCCGGCATTCAATTTCAACAATATGGAGCAATTGCAAGCCATCATAGCCGCTTGCGTCGAAAAAAAATCGCCCGTAATCCTGCAAGTGTCCAGCGGCGCGCGCAAATATGCCAACCAAACGCTGCTTCGTTACATGGCGCAAGGAGCCGTTGAATATGCCAAAGAATTGGGATACGCCATTCCGATCGTTCTCCATTTGGACCACGGCGATACGTTCGAACTCTGCAAATCGTGTATCGAATTCGGGTTCTCGTCGGTGATGATCGACGGGTCGCACCACCCGTACGACAAGAACGTGGAAGAAACCTGCAAAGTTGTTGAATATGCGCACAAATACGACGTTTCCGTGGAAGGTGAATTGGGCGTTTTGGCCGGCATTGAAGACGACGTGCAAGCCGAACATCACACGTACACCGAACCCGATCAGGTAGAGGACTTTGTAAAGAAAACGGGTGTCGACTCGTTGGCCATATCCATCGGAACGTCGCACGGCGCCAACAAATTCAAACCCGAACAATGCACCCGCAACGCCGAAGGTATTTTGGTTCCGCCGCCGTTGCGCTTCGACATTCTCGAAGAAATCGAAAAACGCATCCCCGGTTTCCCCATCGTATTGCACGGCGCTTCGTCCGTTCCGCAAGACAAGGTAGCAACCATCAACAAATACGGCGGAGCATTGAAAGACGCTATCGGTATCCCCGAAGAACAATTGCGCAGAGCCGCTTCGTCAGCCGTTTGTAAAATCAACATCGACAGCGACGGCCGTTTGGCAATGACCGCAGCCGTTCGCGAAGTGTTCGCCACCAAACCGGGCGAATTCGATCCGCGCAAATATCTCGGCCCCGCCCGCGACGCGCTGAAAGAATTGTACATGCACAAAGTAACCGACGTATTGGGCAGCGCCGGAAAGGCATAAAACAATTGATATCAAGCAATTGATTGTCAATGAAAATAAAAAACCTTTCCGGGATACGGAAAGGTTTTTTTAATATCCGATAAAAATTAGAGTTCCTTGCGGAGACAAGTTTTATTTCCGCGATTGCAACGAATCTTTCGCAAACGAATAAACATTTTCGAGCATATCCGAACTTACCTGCATTTCGGAGTTTTGCAGGTAATCGGCAACATCCGCGTCAACGGATACATCATCGTATGTGAAAATAGAGAGTTGTTGTGAGTCGGGAAAATGTTGCGTCAAAAACAGAAGAGTATAATTTTCGGCCATAGGCGATTTAAATTTTGATAATTTTTTGATGAAACAAATACGGATGTTCTCGACAAAACAGCGATGCATCTTTCGAAAACACCCTCGCATATTAAGTAACGAAAGTTGATGTTGCATATTGTACATCGACCGCATAATTTTTTACCGATCATTCGCGATAAACATGAAAAAGGTATTATTTATCGACAGGGACGGGACGTTAATTGTGGAACCGCCCGCAGATTTCCAAGTGGACAGTTTGGAAAAGCTGGAATTTTATCCCAAAATATTCCGCAATTTGTATTTTATCCGCAAAAACTTGGATTTTGAATTCGTGATGGCGACCAATCAGGATGGATTGGGCACCGCTTCGTTTCCCGAAGAAACTTTTTGGCCCGCGCAGAACAAAATCCTCCAAACCTTTGCCGGCGAAAGCATCCGGTTCGACGATATTTTGATCGACCGCTCGTTTCCCGAAGACAATGCTCCCACACGCAAGCCTCGCACGGGGATGTTCGGGAAATACCTGTCGGGCGAATACGATTTGGCGCATTCGTTCGTTATCGGCGACCGGTTGACGGACATTGAATTGGCGAAGAATTTGGGTTGTAAAGGTATTTTGGTGAATGACGAACAATTGCTCGCCGACAGTCCCGAACTGCGGGAAACTTGCGTGTTGGCGACCACCGATTGGGATCGGATTGCCGAATTGCTTTTTGCAGGCGAACGCCGCGCCGTGGTGCAGCGCGCCACCAAAGAAACCGATATTTACGTGGAGTTGAATCTTGACGGAAACGGCCGATGCGACATCAGCACGGGCTTGGGTTTTTTCGACCATATACTCGAACAAATCGGCAAGCATTCGGGCATCGACTTGACCATCCGCACGCGGGGCGATTTGCACGTGGACGAACACCACACGATCGAAGATACGGGAATCGCCTTGGGCGAAGCGTTGTATGCGGCTTTGGGCAGCAAGCGCGGTATCGAACGCTACGGCTTTTGCCTGCCGATGGACGATTGCTTGTGCAGCGCGGCGCTCGATTTCGGCGGACGGCCTTGGTTGGTGTGGAATGCCGAATTCCGACGCGAGAAAGTGGGCGACATGCCAACGGAAATGTTCCTGCATTTCTTCAAATCGCTGAGCGACGCCGCAAAGATGAACCTCAACATCAAAGCCGAAGGCGAAAACGAACATCATAAAATCGAAGGTATCTTCAAAGTCTTTGCCCGCGCCTTGAAGATGGCCATCCGACGGGATATTTATCGATACGAACTGCCGAGCACCAAAGGAGTACTATAGGTAAGATAGAAGAGGTAAGAATGATGAATGAAGAATGAAGTCGCAGATCTTACTTTCCTACGGTCTTACTCTTTTACGATCTTGCATGTCATACACGTCTTAATCAATGAATTATAGGACAAAAAGGAATATTGTGGCAGGCGGCGCCACATTCGCTATTCTGTGGTCGCTGAGCCTTTCGCATCTGTTCAACGACATGCTGCAATCGTTGGTGTCGGCCATATATCCGTTGATCAAAGATCCGTTGCACCTCGATTACACGCAAATAGGGCTGATTACGCTCACCTTTCAGTTTTCCTCGTCGGTTTTTCAGCCCGTTGTGGGCCGGTTCACCGATAAAAGACCGCAACCGTGGTCGCTGCCCGTCGGGATGACATTCACGATGGCCGGATTGTTGTTCCTTTCCGTGTCCGGAAGCCTTTGGCAAGTATTGGTTTCGGTGGCGCTCATCGGTTTCGGTTCCGCCATATTCCATCCCGAAGCATCGCGATTGGCGCGCATGGCGTCGGGCGGCCGCCACGGAATGGCGCAATCGCTGTTTCAGGTAGGCGGCAACTTGGGCGGCTCGCTCGGCCCGTTGTTGGCTGCATTGGTTGTGGCGCCTTACGGACAACAGAATATCAAACTGTTCTCGTTGATTGCGCTGCTTTCCATCGCGGTGATGATTCCCATCAGCCGATGGTATGCCAACAACCTGAAACGGATGAAACGCAAACGGAAAACCGTCGAAATCCGTAAAGCACACCTTCCCCGCCGCACTATCGCCATGACATTGATTGTGCTGTTGATCCTGATATTTTCGAAATACGTGTACATGGCGAGCATCACCAACTATTACACCTTTTATCTGATGCATCGATTCGATGTTTCGGTGAGAGACGCGCAACTCTATTTGGCCGTATTTCTGTTCGCCATCGCTGCCGGCACGGTGATCGGCGGCCCCGTAGGCGACCGCATCGGCCGCAAATACGTCATTTGGGTGTCCATTCTCGGCGTAACGCCCTTCACGTTGCTGATGCCTTACGCAAATCTTTTATGGACGTGCATTTTAAGCATTTTCATCGGATTAATTCTTGCTTCGGCATTTTCGGCCATATTGGTTTACGCACAGGAATTGTTGCCGGGCAAAGTAGGCACCATTGCCGGATTGTTCTTCGGCTTGGCATTCGGTATCGCGGGCATTGCAGCCGCCGTGCTCGGCCGAATCGTCGACCGCAACGGAATAGAATATGTATATCGGATATGTTCTTTTCTGCCGCTGTTGGGGGTTGCGGCGTGGTTTCTGCCGTCGGATAAGAAACGATAGCATTCCTCGCTTTGCGTCTTAGCGCCTTTGCGTGAGAATAATCACGCTAAGGCGCAAAGGCGCGGAGCATAAATTCATATCGCGAGAAATATAACATAATACTGCTTCACCACACTTTCCAAAAATATTTTTCAATTTTCATGAAAATACTTTGTTGAATTACGAATATTTCGTAATTTTGCGATGTATTCGTAATTGATTGTATTTATGGAAAATTTAACACCGCAAGAAGAGGAAGTCATGTTGATTTTATGGCGATTGGGAAAAGGGTTTGTCAAAGATGTTTTGGAACAATATTCCGAGCCGAAACCTCCGTACACAACCGTAGCTTCGACGGTCAAGAATTTGGAGCGGAAACAATATGTCGAAAGCCGACGCTACGGCAACACGTTCGAATATAAGCCCGTGATCAGCGAAACGGAATATAAAAAGCAGTTCATGTCGGGGTTTGTCAAAGATTATTTTAAAAACTCATACAGCGAATTGGTTACTTTCTTTGCCAGAGAACAGCGTATTTCGCCCGACGAGTTGAAAGAGATCGTTCGTTTAATCGAAAAAACCGACACACGATGACCGCGTTTTTGTTATATCTGTTGAAAGCCAACGTGATATTATGCCTGCTCTACGGCTTCTATTGCATTTTCCTGCGCAGGGATACCTTTCACGGCAATATCCGCCGGTATATGCTGATCACGCTTGCCGCAACGATTATCTTTCCGTTGATCGACCTGCCCGACCGGCCGATCCGTAACATGGCACCGCCGCCGATAGCGCAATCTTCGGTCGATACCGAAGAAATTTACCGGTTGTTGCTCGTGCTCCCCGCGACGGAACCCGATTCCGAAGAAATAGCAACTCCGCCGCCGGTCGCGAGACTTTCTCCCGTTTTGCTGCTCGTTTGGTGTTTGTTGGCAGGCACGGCGTTTCTGTTTATCCGACGACTGTTGCAATCGATTACGTTGTTGCGTTTCGCATCCCGATATCCGAAGCAACATTATGGCGATCAATTGTTTACCGCCATCGATCGGAACATGCAACCGTTTTCGTTTTTCGGGCACATATTTCTCAATCCGTCGCTGTATGCGGAAGAGGAATTAGCCGAAATTATAGCGCACGAGCACATCCATTGCCGCCAAATGCACACGTTCGATATCCTTTTTGCCGAAGCGGTCGTGTGTCTGTGCTGGTTCAATCCCGCAGTGTGGCTGTTGCGCAACGATCTCAAACAAAACCTCGAATATTACGTCGACCGTCGCGTGCTTCAAGCCGGTTTCGACCGAAAGCATTATCAATATAACCTGCTGCGCGCTTCGGGCAGCGCATATCCCGTTGTCAATCATTTTCATTTCAATCATCTCAAAAAACGTATCGTCATGATGAACAAGAAAAATTCACCCCGTTTCCTGTCGTTCAAGTATGCGGCAATTGTTCCCGTTCTGGCGGCAGCCTTGTGGATCACGCAAGTTTCCGCGATCGAAGTTCCCTCCGCTTCCGATTTTACGACCGGCGAAAATGCGATCGATGCATCCGCATCTTCCATAATAACACCTGAACAAGGATCGAAACCAATTGAAATAAAGAAACACCCGGCAAACCTCGTTGCAACGAACGACAGTACGGCGCCGAGCATTCCCGACCAAGACAAAAGTATACCGGATATGATCGCAGAACTGCAAAATGCACAAAAGCGTCCGCTGGTGTTCCTCGATCATGCAATTATTTCGGACAGCGCATTTAAAGCTGTTGATCCTCAAACGATCGCGTCCGTCACAACTTCGGATGAAGAAAATATAGCGGGATTTTACGGAAAAGGCAACAGTGTTATTCTCTTAATTTCAAAAGAATACATAAAAAAGTATCCGCCTGTCAACTTCAACGATCCCAACGCTTCGTTAGTGATTGTTGACGGTAAAGAAGAATTTCCGGGCATTCTTAAAACAATGGATCCGAATACAATTGAATCGATCTCCGTATTGAAAAACCAATCGGCAACCGCGTTGTACGGCGATAAAGCGGCCAACGGCGTTATTCTTGTTACTACAAAAAGCCAAGAAAAAATCAATTTGCTTTCAGGTTTCAATTCCTATAAACGGAACGAACCGTTAATCATCGTCAACGGTGTAGAAACCCCTTCACTCTCCGGTATCGACCCCAACACGATTCAAATGATCGAAGTAAGGAAAGACGGATCGGCAACCGCTTTGTATGGCGAAAAAGCCGCTAACGGTGTTGTTATCATTACCTTGAAAGATGGATTAGAGCCTATTCGCTATAACACGATACCGGATTACCGGACACGACAAGGCGTTCCGTCAAAAAAAGACGGGGAGAATACCGGCGTTTCGAAAGATCGATCGTCGTTGCGAAAACAAATGCAAGCCGACTCTGTCATTATCAATCAAAAGTTGACCGGATCGGGCATAAAACAAACTAAATCGTTATCAAAAGCAAATAACCAAATTTTATTATCGGAAAAGACATGGATAACAGACAGAACCGGAACTTATGCTAAAGGTAAAACTACTGTTGTGTATGAGGGCAGCAAAGACCCGTTATACATTCTCGACGGCGAGGTTGTCGACTCTTTTGAAAATCTAACCCGATCCGATATTAAATCGTTCTCGGTTGTCAAAGATCAATCCGCTATCGACAAATACGGCAAAAAAGCAAAAAACGGAGTGATTATTGTTTCCACGAAAGAACAATGACAGAAATAATCACCTAATTTTGAAAGGAAAATTTATGCATAACACACAACGTCATGAAACATGAATATCTGTAATTATTCATCAGGTTGAAAGAATAAAGAACGAAGCCGGCAATGTAAATATAATGATACTTCATTTTTTTATTGTCGCAAAAAAATGCTATTTTTGCGACAATATTTGAATATAATTATGGAATATACTATTGAAAATAAGATTTTTGATAGAATAAAAAAAGCCAAGAGAGGTGTGGTTTTTTTTGCAAGTGATTTTGCGGCTTACGGTAATAGTAAAGCCTGTAATAAAGCGTTGGAACGTTTAGTCAAACAGGAAAAGATAATGCGGGTAGGGCGAGGTATTTATACCATTCCTCGCAAAAGCAAGTTTTTCGGTCGCGTGTCGCCCGGTATCGAAGAAATTGCGCAAGGTATTGCAAGGCGTAATAAAGCTCGGATTACGCCCACCGGCTTATTTGCCGAAAATTTGTTGGGCCTGTCTACACAAGTACCCATGAAAATTGTATATCTGACAGATGGGTCACCCGGAAAATTGATGATTGACGGAACTCCTTTGATTTTCAAAAAAACAAGTCCAAAAAATTTGGCGGCATGGGGAAAACTCAGCGGCTTGGTTATTCAAGCTCTAAAATCCATCGGGAAAGAGAGGATTACCGATGACGAGATTGAAAAGACTATTAACATTCTAAAAAAGGAGAATCCGAAAAATTTAACCAACGATATCAAGTTAGCACCGGAATGGATTCGTAAAATTATACGTAAAGCAATAGAAAATTGAAACATGAAATGGACTGAACTGAGTTTGGAAGAGAGACGAACGATACTTCTTAATGGAAGAAAAAATGTTAAACTCCCGTTGTATATCATCGAAAAAGATTGGTGGGTCGTGCAATCGTTGCGACTGATCAGCCGAATGGATGTTGCCAAAAATGTTGTTTTTAAGGGAGGTACGTCATTAAGCAAGGCGTGGGGATTAATTGACCGTTTCAGCGAAGATATAGATTTGGCTATTGATCGTGAATTTTTCGGTTTTTCGGGCAATATCAGCCGGACACAGGTCGGAAAACTGAAAGATGCTTCGAACAAATATATCTCCAACGATTTCCTTCTTTCATTGCAGAGAGAATTTGATAATGAGGGATTTCACGATGTGAATCTATCGGTAGTTGATCGGAAAGACCCGGACGATGACCCTGTGAAAATAGAAGTAGGTTATCCGACCGTGACAGAATATTCCGGTTATGTGCAATCTCGCGTACTATTGGAAATCGGCAGCCGTTCGCTAATGGAGCCGGCAACCGTACGTTCGTTTCGTTCCATGATCGGAGCAACGTTTCCCGGCTTGCCGTTTGCCGACGAAGAGGTTTATTTTCGTTGCGTCAATCCCGAACGGACTTTTCTTGAAAAACTTTTCCTGTTGCACGAAGAGCATCAACGCCCGAAAGAAAAAATAATAATAAAAGGCAAAAGCCGCCATTTTTACGATATTTACCGGATTGCGCAAACGGAATATGCCGATAAAGCCATAGCCGACAAAGAACTGTACAAATCTATTGTTGCTCATCGTGAGCAATTTACAAAACTCGGCGGCGTGGATTATACTTCTCACTTTCCGCCGAACCTGAACCCGATACCTCCTTTAGAATTGATGCAGGAATAGGAAAAAGATTATGCCGAGATTCAAGGACAAATGATTGCCGGAGAAAGCCCTTCGTTTGACAGATTGCTGCAAGAGTTAAGGCAAATTATCGAAAGAATCGGTAAATGCACGTACAAATAAAAACAGGGATATACGTCGGGGTGTCAAAAAAAATGCTTATCTTTGCAGCATAAATTTATTCATTAAAAAGCAACATTATGTACCTTTTTGTTTTGTCGGGATTTATCGGACCGTGGCAGGCCGTAATTATTGTTGTTGCCTTATTGCTTTTGTTCGGAGGGAAAAAAATTCCCGAACTGATGAAAGGCTTGGGGCAAGGCATGAAAGAATTTAAGAAAGCGACCAAAGACGAAAGCGGAACCGCAAATCCTCAAAAAGAATTGGATTCCAAATCCGAATAAACTTTTGGGGGTTACCTACCGAGTTCAGCATACAAACACAAAGTTTACTTTGTGCGCATATATCTTATTAAATAATCGGCAATAATGTAATTACGTTATTGTCGATTATTTTTTTACACGGTTGGTTTATATTATTAATTATGACTACTTTTGCAGACAAAACATGAAACATGTCGATTGTTGTTAAAGACCTTGTCAAAACCTACGGAAGTCAACGCGCCGTCGATAACGTGACATTCGAAGCCGAAAGCGGGGAAATAGCCGGTTTTATCGGCCCCAACGGTGCGGGAAAGTCCACCGTCATGAAGATCATTTGCGGATACATTTCCGCAACATCGGGCACGGTAACGGTCAACGGGTTCGATGTGCGCCGACAATCGAAGGACGTACGCCGCAGCATCGGTTATCTGCCCGAGCACAATCCGCTGTATCCGGACATGTATGTCAAAGAATATCTGCTGTTTGTGGCAGGCTTGTATCGGCTCGGATCGCGCGCCCGAAAAAGAGTGTCCGATATGGTGGAAGCGACGGGGTTGGGACGGGAACAACACAAAAAAATCGGCGTTTTATCGAAAGGTTATCGTCAGCGCGTCGGGCTGGCGCAAGCATTGATTCACGATCCCGCGGTATTGATACTGGACGAGCCGACTACGGGTTTGGACCCCAATCAGATCATCGAAATCCGCAACCTGATTTCCGAAACGGGCAAGTCCAAAACGGTTTTACTCTCCACGCACATCATGCAGGAAGTGGAAGCCATTTGCCGACGCACCGTCATCATCAACAAAGGCGTCGTTGTAGCCAACGCGGACACGCAAGACATGCAAAAGGAAAACGCGTTGCAGGGGCAAACGATCATGATCGAATTCAGCGCCTTGCCGAAAGATGCCGATTTGGCCGCCGTTGCGGGAGTGGAACGCATTATGCCTCTGGGAGAAAACAAATGGCTGGTCACCGGCAAAAAAGGCGCGGATATTCGACCGGCGCTGTTTCAAATGGCAGTCGACCGGAATGTCGTTGTATTGACCATGCAACTGCATTCCAAATCATTGGAAGAAGTATTTCATGAATTGACACGATAGATAATAGTTTTGCACTGTTTTTTGTGTCGCATGATCGATAGGAACCATTAAAAACGGAAATGAGAATAAATCTATTTCGGATTATTGTATTAAGTCAATTGTCGGCATGCTTGTCGCTTTACGGACAGCGTTCGGCCGTAGCCGTGATCGGGCAATCGACGGATGCGAAAAACGACAAAACCAATGTTGAAGCGCTGTTGGAACTTACCGATAAGACACATAGAAGCGCTCCGGCACAAGCTGTGGAATACGCGGAACAGGCATTGGAAATAAGCCGGAAACTCGATAATGCCGAGTTGATTGCACGATCGCAATTTGCTTTGTGCAGCGCTCATCTTGATGCGTTGAACATACAGAAATCGATCGAATACGGCAATCTTTGCGAACCTTTTTTCGAAAAATCCGATAATAAGGAACGCTTGGCTAACCTCTACAATGCATTGTCCGCATCCTACTTCAATATCGGCGATACGAAAATGACCGAGCTGTATTCCGACAAGTGTATTCGATTGGCCGAGGAATACGGAATGCAGGAAGTTCTCAACAAGCAATACTACAACCGCGGCGCCATTTTGTATTATCGCGGCGATTACTCGCAATCGATGGATTATGCATTTAAAGCGTTGAATCTTGCAAAGAAAAACGACAATCCCGTTTATGCGGCCGCTTGTTACGACTTGATGGGCATTTTGTCGCAAAGAATGCAGGAAGACCGCAATGCGATCGATTACCTTGAGCGTTCGCGCCGGATATACGCTGCCGATAAAAACTACGAGATGCTGGGTTATAATCTCAGCAACATCGCCGATGCGTACCGAAGTCTCGGATTGGCGGATTCCGCATTTTGGTATTTTCGGAAGTCTTTGGATTATTTCAAGAGCATAGAGTCGCCTCACGGCATATCGACCGCATATTCGGGTTTGGCCAAATGCCATAAGGAAAAGGCGGATTACGATTCGGCGCAGATATACATCGACAAATGCCTGAAAATGGGACTGCTTTCGGAATCGCAAAAGGACATGGCCCTTTTCTATTTCGAAGCGGGAGAAATTTCATTTTTGAGAAAAAATTTCAACGATGCATTGAATTATTTGCAAAAATCGCTACCGATGGCGCGTCAAAACGGGTTCAAGGAAACGGAAGCCGACGTATTGCTCCACCTCGGTCAAACGTACGGCGTTATGGGAAAATCGGATTCGGCATATCGTTGTTTAATTCGATCGGCGGCTTTAAAAGATTCGCTCAATAAAATAGACAATGTCAGGCAACGTGCCTATCTGCTTGCCGAACACAATGTAAAAGAGCAGGTGAACAGGGAAATGGAAACCGAACAGCAAAAGAAAGTACTGTGGCTGGTCATTCTCGGTTTATGTTTGGCGGTTATCTTGATAATGAGTATTTTCATCCGCACCTTATCCGGACGGAAAAACAAAATACAGTCCATCAATGCCGAATTGGAAAGATATAAGTCCGATCTGGAGAATATTCTCAAAGATAAGACACGGGAATTGGTGTTGAGCGAACAGCAAATTTACAACCTGAGCAATAACTTACCGCACGGGGCCATATTCCGCATCGCTTTCAAAAACGAACGCGAGGGAGAAACCTTATTCGTGAGTTCCGGATGGGAAGAATTGACGGGCCAACCGCTGGAAACGGCCGCCGATTCCGTTTTCTTTTTCCAAAACAAGATACATCCCGACGACAGCCGCGAATTGTTGCATCAACTTGCTTCTTCCATTCGAAACCGGTCGGGCCTCGACTTGGTATACCGGTTCTACAAGAACAACACGGAAATGCGGTGGTTTCACGTCCGCGCCGTCGCTACGGCCGACGATAACGGGTTGATCTATCTGGACGGCTATCAGGTGGACGAAACCGATCAAAAGTATTTCGAACAGGAATTGATGGCTGCCAAGGAAAAAGCGGAGGAATCGGACCGGCTCAAATCGGCGTTTCTGGCCAACATGTCGCATGAAATACGTACGCCCATGAACGCGATCATCGGATTTTCCTCGTTGCTGTCGGGCGGTCAATTGCCGGCACACAGACATGCTGCGTATCTGGAATTGATTCAGGAAAATTGTCAATATCTGTTGCGATTGATCGACGATATTGTGGATATTTCGAAGATAGAGGCGGAACAATTGACTTTTCGTTCCGAGGATTGCCGCGTAGCCGACATCATGAGAGGGGTCAAGGAGTATTTCGATCCGATCATTCAAAACAAATATCCGCATGTGGAGTTGTGGGTTGACGAAAGTTCCGAAAATACATCGCTGACCATTTATACGGACGTTTTCCGGCTGAAACAAATCTTTCTGAATTTGATAGAGAATGCCTTGAAGTTTACCCCGAAAGGCTTTGTCAGGTGCGGACATACGCTCGACAGGGCCGATTCGGTGCATTTTTTTGTGATGGACACCGGTATCGGTATCGCTCAGGAGTATGCCGAAGCCATTTTCCAAAGTTTCAGAAAAGTAGACCAGCATTCGGGCGGCACCGGACTGGGATTATCTATCGTGAAAAAAATGCTGTTGCAGATGGGCGGGGCCATTTGGGTGGAATCGGAACCGGGCGTAGGCTCCACCTTCCATTTTACGGTTCCGTTGCCTTCGAGAAATTAACGCAGGAAAGACGCGTATGTGCCGGTGTATATTTCTCGCGGCCAAGTTTCGGGCATTTATATTTTTCGGATCAAGCGCTAAAAACAATTCCGGTTTAAAAGATTCTTACCAAGTCTATCTGTTGGTTTTTATTGTTTCCGCCGAGGTTGTAGACGGTTATCGTTCCGGCGTATACTTTCCACACGCCGTCTCTGTAGAGGGCAACTTTAATGTCGTACTCTTTGGTATACTTTCCGTTCGCGCCTTTTACGGCTCTTTCCGTTACGGTGTATACGGCGGTTACGTCCTTCTTGCCGGGCGTTTTGGCAACCTTGGCGTCGAACTTGTCCGGCGCAACATAATTTTTGCTGTTCTTCAAGGTGATGCCGTCAACCGTGAATTGATTGATTCCTCCACCGTTGCCTCCGCAGTTTCCGTTGTTCCAACTCAAACAAGTCAGCGTTATTGTTTCGGGTTCCGTCGGAGTTGCGGTAAAGCTGCCGCTGCATGTGCTGAAATGCGTCCGGTCGGCGGTATTCGTCACGGGACGAAACAAAGGCTGGTACACGTACGGAACATTACTGTCGCGCACATCGATAAAGAATTGAAAGTCGCCGACATACCAAAATTTCGTTGTTGTCGTTGTCGTGGCCGTGAATGTAAATTCACCGGAAGCATCGTCGGGAACCCGCACATAGAACGGTTCGCCGGATTTCACACGGGCTATTTCCGTGCCTTGTTCGTCAACAAATACTGCCCCGTTGCCGTCGGGGGCAATTGTTAAATCAAAGTCAACGTCGGGCAACAGCGCATTTTCCGAGACACGATAAGGCCCGTAATCGACAAAAGCTCCGGCTTTCGCGGCAGCGCCCGTACCTTCCATAGTGATGCCCGTGTTGTAATCGTCTTTCATATCGTCGATGTTGTCATAAATATGGTCCACGATATCCTTGATGATTGCTCCTTCGGCGTTGTCAACGGAAGTAACTTCGCAGTTGTGAATGATTCTCCAAATAACACACTGCAACAGTTGCCTGTAGCCGTATGGATTGGTCGTTTCCAACGTTCCGTACTCATTCATGGCGTAGGTGATTGCCGCCATTATTTTTACGTCTTCGCCCTTCGTGAAATAATCGTCGCCCGGAACGGATTTATATCGGGCGCCTTCGTAGCAGGGTGCGTTCATATCTGCACAATAGGCGTAGAGCGTATTTTGGTAATCGTCCGTTAATTTGAACCGCGTTATCGGTTTTACGATGCCATCAATGACAACATTCACAATTCCGTCGGAATGAACGGTATATTCACCTTCAGGTTCCGCCTGTTCGCTCAGGAGAACGATTTCGGCTGCATCGTTTTCATCTTCCGGCTGTTGAACCGAGTCTTTGTCACATGCGCCGAAAACCAATGTCAGCGCCATCAAGCTGCAAAATATTCTACGTTTCATACCCATTAATTTTTATATGTCGAATTTTGATCCGTTTCAAAAGTACGGAATAAAAATCATATACTGCCACCCGGCTTCAATAAAAAAAGATTGATCTGTAAGTTTGTATAAATCAATCTTTTTATCATGCATTCATCCGGCTTATTCCTCCATAACAAATGCCACCACTTTATTGAGATTATGTTTCATGTCGAATACCGGTATATATTCGAGCCTGACATTTTTTTGGTTGATTTCGGAGGTAGAAGAGACTTGTTCGCCGTGCCGAAGTTTCTGCCATACGGTTTCTCCTTCTTCAATTCCGCCCGGATATGATTCCGGGAAAGATTTGCCCACAAAATCGGATTCGTCGGCATTGCCGAATATTCGCAGCACGTTGCCGCTGATCGCTTCCAACACCCCGCTGCCGGTGAATTCTACGGCATTGAAAATTTTAAGGATCGATCGGTATAGTTGTTGCGACTCGTATTCTTTGTTTTCGCCGTCTTGTTGGAGCACCTTCATTTTATCGAGCGCATCGGTCATTTCGATCTCTCTTCGGCGCATTTCTTCCTGCGTGGCCTGCATTTCTTCCATGTTCTGCCGCAATTCTTCTTCCTGATTGGCCATTTCTTCCGCCTGTATTTTCGATAATTCCAGAAGTTTGTTGGTGCGGATATTGGTTTTGGCCGTTCCGATGGTCGAGGCGATGCTTTCCGCAATCTTCTCGACAAACTCGACAACATGCGGTTCCAACGGATGGAACGAAGCCAGTTCGATGACTCCGTAAATCTCGTCGTTAACTTTCATGGGGGTGATCAGCAACGCTTTCGGGCTGTCGCCGCCCAAACCCGAAGTTATTTGGATGTAATCTTTGGGCAGATGCGTCATGTAAATGCTTTCGCCTTCCAAATAGCAGGTGCCGACCAAGCCTTCGCCGAATTCCACCTTTTTGTCGACAAATTTGCGACGTTCGTATGCATAACATGCCATCATTTCGAGATAAATATGATCTTTATCGTCATCGTTAACGATAAACAGTCCGCCTTGATTGGTACCGGTATAGTTAACCAATTTCGAAATAATGTTGTTGCACAACTCCGTCATGTTTTGATTATCGGTGCGAAGCAATTCCGCAAATTTCGCAATGCCGTCGGTAACCCAGTTGCGTCGTTTGTCCTCATCCTGCCGTTCGAGCTTTTCCGCGTCCGCTTTTTTGAGATTGTCGCGCATGTCGATCATCGCTTTACCGATCTCGTCTTCTTGGTCGGTCAGTTGCAAATCGACCGCCAGATTGCCTTTTCCGATATTGTTTGCAAAAGAAACGACGTTTTTTAACGATAAGATCAATTTATCAATCATTTGCATGGCCTTGCCGATCTCGTCGGGTCTTTTCAGGTATTCCGCGCCGATTTGCACATTGGTCTTTCCTTTGCTGAGCGATTCGGAAGTATCCCTGATTTCGACTATCGGTTTGATGATAATTTTTTTCAGAAAGGAAATCGACAACAAAACGATCCCGAATACCACAGGGGCGCACCAAAACAAATGGATCAACCCTTTGGCGCCCATGACGAATCCGACCAACGCGCAACTGTCTAAGGGAATGGCAAATGCAAGCAGGATGGTAAATAGAATGCTTTTTCGAAATAAAAGCCAAAAAAAGAAAATAAGAACGGGAGCAGTAATGATAATGCTTACAACTCCGATGGCAAAAGTAGAATCTGACATAATATTCGCATGTTAAAATTACGTGTGTTAAATCATATACGTAAAGAAGAACAAAAGGTTATAAAAACCCGGCGAAAAATATGAATTATTTTGTTTTTTCTTTTCAAACACGCATACTACCACGTGAATCCGACTTTGTATTCGGTCGCGTTTCCTTTGTTATCGGTTACTTGCAGCGTTAACGTATGTTTGGTATTTTTGGTCAATCGTTCGGCATCGAAATCATAAAAAATCAAATCGTTCTTCGCGTCATATTCGAAAAGCGCCCATTGACCGTCAATTCGGCCGTTGTAAGTGTCGATGCCCGAAAAATCGTCTTTTATTTTGAACCGTATATCCTTTGCCCCTCGCCTATCGGCGCCGTTTTTAATGTTGACGGGCGTGATGCGCGGAGGCACGGTGTCAACGGCGACGGCAAAATCGCCGAAAAGCCTCGATTCTGTTCTCACCGCTCCGTTGCGATAAGCGCCGCCCGCATACGACCGCCTTCCGTTCGGTTCTATTTGCACGATCGCGGCTTTGTCGCGCAACCTTTCGGGAAGGCTGTCGGCCGCTATTTCGACGGTCATCGCTTTATGCAACGGCGTCCCCGCATCGTGTATGCGATGCACCTCCGAATACAACCCTTTGAGCCGTCGGGAAACACCGTATTGAAGATCGATTATGTCGTAAAGCGCATCGGCGGGAATGGTTACCTTGACTCCGGGCCGCGTGAATACAAGCTCTTTCCCGTATTCGCTTTTCGAAAAGTCCGGAAATGCGATGATTTTCGAATAGTCGGGCATCGGCGGGGAAGAGGGAGTTCGGTCGGGAACGGATAGGAAAGAAAAATTCAGACGCGCGCTGTTGCCGTTCAGGTCGCTGACAACAACCGATGCTTTATGCTCCGCCGAATCGGGAAACGACACGATTCCGCGTTCGATATGCCGATCGTAAATGCTCAGCCGATTATTCGGTTCGATGTACAAACGATTGAATCGGACGCGATTATTGACGTAATAAGAATAATCGATCAAGCTGTTGACATAACGCATTTCGTCGAACGAAACCCGATTCATCGTTTGCGAAAAAATCAGAACGCTGTCCACCCAAAACCGTATACGGGACGGGCCGCAGCGATTGGCCGAGCCGTTCGTTTGGTCGTAGGTTTCGATGCCGAAAGCCGCTTTGCCTTTTATTATCGGTTTCCTGTTGCCCGCAATGCGATAGCTTTTCCCCGCTCTTTCCAAATCAAGGACAAGTTTTTCGGTCGATCCGTTCACCGTGCTCTCTTTTCCGATCGGATAAACAGCCAGTTGGCGGATGGTCGGGGCGATATTGTCTTTCACGCCGAACTCGAACAGCAGCGGATTGAGCGGTATTTCCGTTTTTGTTTCGCGCACCTCGAAGTGCAGATGAGGCCCGCTCGAACCGCCCGTATTTCCCGAAAAGGCGATCACCTCGCCGCGTCGTACCGGCAAAAGCGCGGAATCGGGAAACAAATTGACGGCAAACTGCTCCCGTCGGTATTGCTGTTGCTTGACGTATGCCGCAATAGCGTCGTTAAAGCCGTCTAAATGCGCATAAACAGTGGTGTACCCTCCGGGATGCGTCACATACAACGCTTTCCCGTAGCCTCCGCCCGATATGGAAATACGCGACACGTAACCGTTGTCGCAGGCGTAAACCTTGTGTCCCGTAGTTCCTTGCGTGCGGAAATCGATGCCCGAGTGAAAATGGTTCGGACGCAATTCGGCAAACGTGCCCGAAAGCAGCACGGGAGAAATATCCAACGGCCGACGGAATACGGTGTCGGGCTTATGTTGGCCGAAAAGATTGAATACGGATAATATCGAGAGAAAGAAAATTCGAAAAAAATGCATGGTGTGTTAAGTCTGTACAAAAGAACCTATTTTGCGCAAAGCTTGCGTGCGTTTATAACACGTGCATCGAACGAGATATCTCCACTCCGCATGCTGCAGATCCCTCCACTTCGTCGGGACGGTCGGCATGACGCGTCCGCTTTGAAAGATAGGGAGAAAGAATGAATTTTTGGGCGGCTTCGCCGCCCAAAAATTCATTCTTTCTCTTTTATTCCCCACGCATGCCGTCATGTCGACCAAGTGTACGAGGTACGAGTACACGCGTGGAGACATCTCTTTGTGCCCGGCACTATTTCTTATTCTTTCCGATCCATTCCGCGGCGTTCACGAAAGCCTCCACCCACGGGGTAATTTGGTCGTGCATGCGCGAAGCGGGATAATACGGCCAGTTCCACGGGTAGATCGAACGTTCGGGATGCGGCATCATGGCCAAATGGCGGCCGTTGTTGCTGCAAATACCGGCGATACCGAGCGGCGAACCGTTGGGGTTGGCCGGATATGCGTCGTAACTGTATTTGAGCGC
>JAVBRP010000026.1:0-6479 GCA_031547815.1 Bacteroidales bacterium
AATAATTTAATGACATCAAATAATAATGGTTCCCGCGAAAGCGGGAAAAGCACTCCGATACCTCGCGACATTGTAGACCAAGCGAAGAAAGAAAGCGGACTGGTCGATATAGGAAAAGCATCGATACGCGAAGTGGTTCGCTTGGTGCACAACATCGAAAAAGCCACCGGACAACGTTTTATCAAGATGGAAATGGGCGTTCCGGGTTTACCCGCCGCATCCGTCGGCATCAAGGCGCAAACGGAAGCGCTGCACAAGGGCGTTGCAGCCGTGTACCCGTCCATAGAAGGGATGCCCGAGTTGAAAAACGAAGCATCGCGTTTTGCGAAATTGTTTCTGAACATCGACATCAATCCTGCGGGATGCGTGCCCACCGTCGGGTCGATGCAGGGGAGCCTCACCGCATTCATGGTCAACAGCCGATGCACCGCCGGAAAGGATTACACGCTGTTCATCGATCCCGGATTTCCGGTGCAGAAACAGCAACATCAAGCGCTGGGGCTGAAATACAAAACTTTTGATGTGTACAACTATCGGGGCGACAAACTTCGCGCCAAGCTGGAAGAATATCTCCGGCAAGGCGACATTCACACCATCGTTTATTCGAATCCCAACAATCCTTCGTGGATTTGCATGTCGGAAAACGAACTGCGCATTATCGGCGCGTTGGCCACGCAATATGATGTGATCGTGATGGAGGATCTGGCTTATTTCGGAATGGATTTTCGGCAGGATTACGGCCGACCGGGCCGATCGCCTTACCAGCCTTCGGTGGCGCATTTCACGGACAATTACGTGTTGCTGTTCTCCGGCTCCAAGGTGTTCAGCTATGCGGGCGAACGCATTGCGTTGATGATGATCGGCGACAAGCTGTTTTCGCGGCGGTATCCCGATTTGAAACGCAATTATTCGTCGGACGCATACGGACATGCGGCGGTTTACGGCGCTTTGTACGCTATTTCGTCGGGCACGGGCCATTCGGTGCAATATGCCTTGGCGGCGATGTTGAAAGCGGCCAACGACGGCGTTTTCGATTTTGTCGAGGAAGTGAAGGAATACGGGAACAAAGCTCGCGTGATGAAAGAATTGTTCACGCGCTACGGCTTCCGAATAGTCTACGATCGGGACGAAGAGGCGCCTTTGGCCGACGGTTTCTACTTTACCGTATCATATCCCGGCTTTTCGGGAAGCGAATTGCTCGGCGAGTTATTATATTACGGAATCAGCGCCATTGCGTTGGACATAACGGGGAGCGAGCGCAGCGAGGGTTTGCGCGCCTGCGTGTCGCAAACGCAACCGACGCAATTCCCCGACCTCGAAGCGCGCCTGAAGGCATTCCGCAACGATCATCCGAGGGGATGAGTGTATATTCGATCCCGAGGATTAAAATCCCCGATTATTATATGCCGTCACTTCGTGACTTGTTTGCTATGCGTACATCGAATTCGAACCCGAAACTCGAAACCCGAACGGCGCAGCCCTCAACGAAGTTAAACCCGAAACTCAAACCTTTTCTATCTCTATGGTTATTTCCGTTCCCTTGCCCGGCGCCGTTCGGATGTTCATCTTTCCGTTGTATGCCGACACTCTGGTGCGGATGTTCTCCAAGCCCGCGCCGGGTGCAATCTTTTCGGGATCGAACCCGATGCCGTTGTCTTGTACGGTGAGCGACACCAAGCCCTCGTCCACGAGTAACTGCACATTGACGGCGGTCGCCCGGGCGTGTTTTACGGCGTTGTTCACCAACTCGTAGGCGCAACGGTAGATGAGCACTTCCATGCGGTTGTCCGGGCGCGAACCGTTGCCCATGTATTGAAAATCGGCGCCGGGAATGGCGCGGCAAAAATCTTCGAGCGATATTTTCAATCCGTAGCGCATCAACGAATCGGGCATCAGGTGGTGCGCTATGCGGCGAAGCTCGACGATGGATTGGTCGAGTACTTCCGTCGCTTTAACGAACCGGTCGACATCCTCGCCGTCCATCACGGCATAGCTTTTCGTGTTTTTGAGGTTCAGTTTCATCACGGATAGCATTCCTCCAAGCCCGTCGTGCAGGTCGCGGGCCAGGCGCGAACGTTCGGCCGTTTCGCCGTCGAGCACGGATTGCGCGGCAACGAGTTGTTTTTCCTGTTCGATTTGTTTTACTTGTTGCTCGGCCATTTCTTTTTGTTGCTCGGCCATTTTGCGTTGTTGTATGTTCAGTCGACGATTGACAAGCAATAAACCGATGATTAACAGAAACACAGCGACTCCGGCAACACCGAACCAAATATAAAATCGTTTTTCTTTTTCTAAGGTAGCGATACGTGTTTCTTTCTTTTCGGTTTCGTATTTGATGCCGGCATCTACCAAAGCATTGTCGGCGGCGGCATCAAAGAATTTATGAATCAAATCTCCGAATTTGTTTAAAAAGTATATTGCCTTGTCGTTTTTTCCAAAATAGAGGTAACAATATGCGAGGTTTCTGGTTAAATCCCTGCCGCGAATAAAATCGGTCGTATCAATATTCCATGCCCTGGTTGCTATATCGATACATTCTTCATAACGTTTTTGATTAAAGTATACCGTGGATAAATTGGTCAATATCCCTTTCAACAAATTTATATCGTCATAACTTTCGGCTGCTTGAATGCATTCATCGGCATATTTTTTGGATACGTCGAAATTACCCAACGCGGAATGAACGAGTGCACATAAATTCAAATTGGCGATTTCATATTTTTTATTTTTCAAGATACGACTTTTCTCGATCGATTTCGCGGCATATTCCAATGCCTCATCGTATTTTCCGTCAAGTTTGCATGACTCTCCGATTTTGTAGCATATAACCATTTGTAAACTCACATCATCCGTTTCTCTGCCGATTTCTTCCGCCTGTTTCAAATAATATGTTGTACGTTCCGAGTTATGCAATAGACTGTTTACATCAGCAATATTGATTAATGCTTTGGCATAATTAACTTTATTGCCGATACTATCGTTGATTGCCATCGCTCTCATGTACTTTTCCATTGCCGGCTCATACATTCTTTGCCGGCGCAATAAATTCCCGAGGTTCGTACTGACAAGCGCCTCTTGTTTACTGTCTTTTATTTCGACTGCCAATGCCAACGCTTTTTCGAGATATACGGTTGCCGTGTCGTAGCTCGCCCCGATGTAGTAGTTGACGCCGAGTCGATCATTAAATATCGACATCATTTTTTTGTCTTTTTCTTTTTCGGCGAGTTGCAAGCCTTTTTGTGCATACAAATTACATTTTTTAATCTCGTTTTCCGAATAGACACCGCAAATCTTTTCGTATAGGGAGAGTTGTTCGGTCGGCGTGAGCTTTTTCGTGTTAAGAATATTGATCAACGAATCGACATTTGCCGTTTGTGCTTGCGCAAAAAAAGTCGAAGTAAGGAATAACAACAGACAGATAATCTTTTTCATGGCTTGTGTGCTTAATTTTCAACAAAAGTAAATTTCTCCAAAGATAAGATTTATATTTTTCCCGGAATGTCACACAAAAAACATTTTGTAAAAAAAACACTTATCGGAAAAAAAATCCCCCATTTGTGGGATATAAAATTAATTTTCCGTGATGTATTTTTGCCGCATGTAAACCTGTTAATACATCACATACCATGAAAAAGTTATTTATCATTGTTGCATTGGTTGCCTTTATGGCGCCGGCGAATGTTTCGAACGCTCAGGACGAGCAGCGCAAAGGTTATATCGGGATCGCGGTGGGGCCTGCGTTTTTGACCGGGGATGTCAAAGACATTTTTAATTTCGGCACCGGGGTTGAGGTCGGTTTCAATTTCGGCTATCTGTTTTCTCCGAACATCGGTGTTTCGGCTTCTATTTTCGGGACTACGTTTCCCGTAGACGATCCGAAAGCCAAATCGGATCTCACTTACGGACTTTCGGGCTTATTGTTCGGTCCGTTGTTCTCGACCGCTTCGCCGACAGGGAAGGTTGAGTTCGATTTCAGGCCGACGATCGGTTTTGCGAACGGAACAATGACTTTGAATGAGGAATCGGGTTCCTCAAAGAAAATGACTTTTGCGGCAGGTGTCGGCGGGTCGCTTCGTTGGAACTGTTGGCGTCGCGTGTCTCTATCGGCCAATTTGGATTATTATTACGGAAAACCGAAAAGCGATGACGATCCGCCGATTGAAATGGGCCTCTCCTCTTTCGGTATCTCGTTCGGAATCAATTATCGCCTGAAATAAACGTTTGTTTCGCCTGACCCTTGCTTGAGGCATTTCAAAAAGTCTTAAATGTTCGGTTTTCACCCCCGACTTGGTATACCGCGCTTTGCGCAAAGTGTCCTTTAGGGGTAAGAGCAGCCTTTTTGACCGGCCTCAAGTTTTTTATTGTTGCACCAAATCGAAAGCCGTATCCAACCACACATCGATGTCGTCGGGGTATCCGGCGGCGGTTTTCGTGTCGCTGCGGCGATGACCCAACCGCACCACCACCATATTTTCGGCGGGTATCGCCAGAATGTACTGTCCCAAAATGCCGCGCGCGTACTTCACTTCCATGCCGTTGCGTTGCAGGCGCCACCATTGGTAACCGTAGAAATCGACATTGCGGTCGCTGTCTTCGTCTTTGAGCCATGAGGCGGGCGCGGTCGCCTCGTCGATAAACGCTTCCGAAACCACGCGAACGCCGTTCCATTCGCCTTTGTTGAGAATCAATTGACCGATGCGGGCAAAATCGCGCGCATTGGAATTGAAGCAACAGTACGCTTTCTCCAATCCGTCTTTGTGATCCAGGCACCACAAAGCGTCGTGCTCGGCGCCGATGGGTGTCCACAGCTTTTCGGAAGCATATTCGGCAATCGTTTTTCCCGCAGCGTTGGCCACGATGAACGACAATAACTGCGTGGTTCCGCTCAGATAACGGAAGCGAACGCCCGGCTGCTCGATCAGTTTCAGATCGGTGATCAACGATTCGATAACGTCGCCGTAGTAGGCTTTGGTGGTGACGGAAAACGGCGACGTGTAAGCCTCGTTCCAATTAAGCCCCGAACTCATGGTCAGCGCGTCTTTTATTCTGATTTCTTTGCGATTGTCGTTTGCAAACGGCGGATAAAAATCGGCAACCGATTGATCGAAACTCGCGATTTTTCCTTCGTCGCGCGCAATGCCGGCCAGCAAAGCCACGATGCTTTTGGCCGCCGAGAACGAATTGCCGAGAGACTCGTCCCCGTAGCCGTCCCAATACTGCTCGTATACGATGGCGGTATCCCGAACGATCAAATATGCCACGGTTCCGTATTTTTCGAAATACGCCGCACGCTCCGGCGAAATCGTTCCCCGGTTATATCGTTCGGATATTCGCCACGGCTGCGGATTGCCGGCTTTCACGGTGCGATTGTCGAAAATCCGGTAATCGTCAATATCGGGAGTTCCGTGCAGTATCGCTTTCCGCAAATACGCATTCGACGGGAAGGCGGTCAATACCAGGAAGCCTGCCAAAACGATGGCAACGGCAAGCCCTGCTTTTTTTAGAAAATTTTTCATATCAACGATCCGATTTATTTGTTCAGGATTTCAAATTCCAAATTGTCACTCGTCACTAAGTCACTCGTCACTATTTATGCATAACAAAGATAAGTTTTTTTCGATAAGGACGCGACTCGTAAAAATTTACTACTTTCACATCTTTATTTTTTGTTAAATTTTAAATCATTACCGATGAAAAGAACAATCATATTTTCAATGTTTTTGGCGGCAACATGTATAACAACCGCCGTAGCGCAAAAGAACAACACGTTGACATCGAAAGAGAAAAAGGCCGGCTGGGTGCTGCTGTTCGACGGCAAAGACATGAACGGATGGCGTAAGTGCAACTCGACCGACATGGCGGCAAATTGGCGCATCGACGACGAGGCGATGAAAGTGTCGAAGGGTGAAACGCCGGGACGCGGACAAGGCGGCGATATTTTGTTCGGCGCCAAGAAATTCAAGGACTTTGAATTGTCGATCGATTGGAAAATCGAGGAAAAGGGCAACTCGGGGATTTTTTACAACATCACGGAATATGCCGGACAACCGATTTATTACGCGGCTCCCGAAATTCAGGTACTCGACAATTGGAATGCTACCGACAATAAATTGGCCAACCACCTTGCGGGTTCGCTCTACGATATGATTCCCGCGTTGCCGCAAAACGCAAAGCGCGCCGGCGAGTGGAATACCATTGTCGTTCGCGTGAAGGACGGAAAGGTTACCCACACGCAAAACGGCGTTAAAGTGGTCGAATACGAACTCTGGACGCCCGAATGGAAGGCGCTTGTGGCCGGCAGCAAGTTTAAAACTTGGCCCGGATTTATCGACGGCCCCGCAAAGGAAGGTTATATCGGATTGCAGGATCACGGCTACGATTGCTGGTTCAGAAACATCAAAATCAGAGAATTGTAATATGCGATTCTGATCGGATATTTTCGAAAATATAACGAGGCCGGTTCAAAAGTAATATTTTGG
>JAVBRP010000385.1:0-3454 GCA_031547815.1 Bacteroidales bacterium
CATTTTATGTTCTGATCAAAAGTTTTAAGTTCGAAAAAGCGTTGATGGAAGAACATTTCAACACAACGTACATGGAATCGGACAAATATCCCAAATCGACGTTCACCGGAAAAATAAAAAACCCGGAAACCGTAAAGTGGGATACCGACGGCTCTTATCGAATAACGGTGGAAGGAACGCTGACCATACACAATGTGTCGAAACCGTTGTCGACGGAGGCCACCGTCACCGTTAAGGACAAAAACGTGTCGAGCAACGCAAAATTCAATGTTCGCGTAGCCGATTTCGACATCAAAATACCGTCGGCGGTGTCGCGCAATATTGCCGAAACGGTGGAAGTAACCGTTGACTGCCAATACACTGCCGTTCAAAACAAATAAAATCCAACACGGCCATAAAAATCTTCGGGTTCGACAAACCGGGCGCCGGAAAAATTCGGATATTTTGATTGATTCCGAAAATAAAAATCTATGTATATGAGAATTTTACCGATAAAAATCGTGTTCCCGTGCATCGCTTTCCTGACGCCGGCATACGGGCAAACTCCGTCGGCCGAACAGTTGATGCAAGAACAGGAAGCGCAAGATGCCGCGCAAAGAACCGAAATCGTCGTCGGCACATTCGAATCGTCGCGTCTGATCGCCGGGCATTCCGTAGAAACAAACAAAAAACGGAGCCTCGATTTTCGTGTCTCGCACAGATTCGGCCTCATCGACGGCGGGTTTTACGAATTTTTCGGTTTGGACAACGCTTCCATCAGAATAGGGCTTGACTACGGCATCACCGACCGGTTGACCGTCGGCTGGGGCCGAAGCACCCGCGATAAAGAATTCGATTTTCCGGTAACGTACAAAATCCTCCGTCAATCGTCGGGCCGGCACAACATACCGGTGAGCGTCACGGTTTTGGGCGAATTGATGCTGCGAACGCTTAAAAATTCGGAAGGCGACATACCGACGTTCGACGAAATGTCGAGCACGGCGCTTCAACTACTGATTGCCCGCAAATTTTCTTCCGCAATTTCGGCGCAAGTAATGCCCGTTTGGATTCACTACACGGAAACACCGCAGGAAGGCGATCCTTCCGACATTTTTTCCGTCGGCTTGGGCGGAAGCGTCAGAATTTTTAAGCGCGTGAGAATCAATGCCGAATATTATCCGCTTTTCTCCGGGAATAAATTCGACAACACCGTATCGCCGTTCTCCATCGGCTTCGATATACAAACCGGCGGGCACGTTTTCCAACTGTTCATCGGCAATGCCACCGGAACCAACGAACGACAACTTATTACACAAACCGCAGACCGTTGGAATAAAGGACAATTGCATTTCGGATTCAACATTCTCCGCGTTTTCCCGTTATAATAAAAGAAAAGAAAATCATTCCGATAAATAACCGGGTGATGCCGGTAAAAACGGCATTTTCGTCAAGAGATACATGGCATTCATGGAACATTTTAAAGCTTTCATCACAAAATGATGTATAAATAAAGAAAAATATCGTACATTCGTTGTTGCCGGCAATAAAGATATTTTTATATAAAAACAATAATGTGAGGATGTTATGAAAGAGAGATTGACCGAAATACTGAATACGATAAACGGTTTTTATCTGTACGACGATGATGTGGCTCATAAGTACATATCGTTAATAGAAGAAACAGTCGACATCATGCGCAATATCAGCGCCCCGCCCACAAGTTTGCTGGATAATGGCAGAAACGATGCGGTGTACGAGCTGTGCAACGAATTAGCCAACCGAATGAACGACAGTTTTTTTCATGCAAATATCGAACGCAAAAAAAGTGAGTTCAAGATATCCAAAATGTTGGTAACGGTTGCCATCGGAAACGTTTTATCGGATATGCACGCCGAATAATTTTTCCCTCACGCAATAAATCATGGCGGATGTTACGAATTATTTATTTTATGGTGCTGTGGGCCTTTTTTCCGCCGTGGCTTTCGGGGCAGCAACCGGCCGAAATGAAAACCCTGTTATCCGAAAACGCGCGCATCAGCGCATTCGGAAGCATTAACGGCGGCGCTGTTCCTTTTAACAAGGGCTTTGTGGGATACCTCGGAGGCGACGGCGCTCTGGTGATCAACGACTTCTATTTCGGAGCCTACGGAAGTCGAAATGTGGAATTCCAATCGATACATTCCGAAAACGAATACTATGCCGACAAAAAAATGGGGTTGTCGCAAGGCGGAATCCTGACAGGCTACTCGTTCCGTTCGAAAAAAATGCTGCAATTTGCCGTGAACGGGCAAATCGGTTGGGGACATCTTTCCTTGCGCAGCGATATCGACAAAAAAATACTTACCCGCGATCGCGTCAACATTCTGATGCCGGGCGTGCAGGTAAAACTGAACCTGACATCGTTCATACAACTGTGTGCGGGCATTTCTTATCAGTTTTTATTGGGCGTGGATTTTCCCGAATTGCATGACAGCGATTTTCAAGGTCTTTGCGGTTCGGTATCCATTCGTTTCGGGTGGTTCTAAAAATCGATCGTCACCGTTACCGGGCAATGATCCGAATGGCAAACGCGCTGCAAAATAGCCGCATCCTTAACCCTCGGCATCAACTCTTTCGTCACCGTATGGTAATCGATCCGCCAACCGAGATCCTTGGCGCGCGCTTGCGACCGATAACTCCACCAACTGTATTGATTCGGCTCGTCGCGGAACATACGGAACGTGTCCGCATAGCCGTGCGCAAGATATTGATCGAACCAAGCGCGTTCCTCCGGCAGAAATCCCGACATTTTATCATGTTTTCGGGGAAAATTAATATCGATATCCCGGTGAGCGATATTGTAATCGCCCGAAATCACCAGATTCGGACGCTCCTTTCTCAAATTCTCCGCATATTGCAGAAAATCGTCCAAAAAGACCATTTTAAAAGCCTGACGCTCCTCCCCCGACGTTCCCGACGGAAAATATGCGGAAAGCACGGTAACGTCACCGAAATCGGCGCGGATCAACCGACCTTCCGCATCGTACTTTTCGATCCCCATGCCGCAGATCACCCTGTCGGGCTTGTCCGTACACAAAAGAGCCGTGCCGCTGTATCCCGCCTTCTGCGCGGGAAACCAGTAATGCCGGTATCCGAGACGATCGAAAACCGACGTATCGATCTGTTCCGGTTTCGCTTTTACTTCCTGAATGCAGAGAATATCGGGCCGCGCTTCGCGCAACCATTCGTCGAATCCTTTACTCATGGCGGAGCGCAAGCCGTTGACATTGTACGAATAAACTTTTTTCAACATATTCGGTGATTTGACAGGTGATGAAAATTTTACGGATAATGCAAAAATAAGCAAATTTCTTACTTTTGTGCCAAAATTCAAAACGTCTGTGATTTATCCCGACAATTTCGAAGAAAAGATCGGCTTTTCGCGCATACGCGACCTGCTGAAAGACTTGTGCATTTCGCCTTTGGGGGTTCGAAA
>JAVBRP010000282.1:0-10782 GCA_031547815.1 Bacteroidales bacterium
GCCGGATAGTATGCCCACATAGGTTAATTATCCGACTTTGACTCCATTTCGCAGGGGGCGACAGATTCCGTCCACTTGACGCTGCCATCAAATAGAACGGTGGGGGGAAAGTAAGGTTTTGGGCGGCTTCGCCGCCCAAAACCTTCCTTTCCCCCCTCCTTTCTCTTTGAAGGCATCGTCATGTCGACTGAAGCTTGCGCAGCATGCGAAATGGAGACATCTTCGGATTATTACCCTCTTTGGGCATAATATCCGACAATCATTTTAAACTATCCGCGTAAATCCGTCCGATCCGGGTTTTCCGCGTTCCAATCAAAAATCAAAAATCAAAAATCGAAAATGAGCGGCATCTATCTTCACATCCCGTACTGTAAGCAGGTTTGCTACTATTGCGATTTTCATTTCCGCGTGGCGATGAAAGACAAGCGCGCCATGCTCGATGCCATGAAACAAGAGATTGCTTTGCGGAAAGATTATTTGCGCCCGCCCGGCTTCGAAGAAGAAAAGATACCTGCCGAAACGCTTTATTTCGGAGGCGGCACTCCGTCGGTACTGACCGGCGGGGAGTTGGCCGATCTTTTGGAAACGCTTTCGCGATATTATACGCTCGCTCCCGATGCCGAAATTACATTGGAGGCCAATCCCGACGACCTGACCGACGCTTGTCTTGCCGACCTGCGCCGGTTGGGATTCAATCGTTTGAGCATCGGCATCCAGTCGTTTTTCGACGACGACCTGAAAATGATGAATCGCCGGCACAACGGCCGCGAAGCCGAACAATCGGTAGAAGCCGCCCGCCGCAACGGATTCGATAACATCAATATCGATTTGATTTACGGTTTGCCTTCCGGGGATGAAAAACGTTGGCAGGCGAACCTCGAAAGAGCATTTGCGTTGAATGTACCGCATCTGTCGGCTTATCGGCTCACCATCGAGCCGCGTACCGTGTTCGGACGAAAACAGGCAAAAGGTGAAAAATTTTCGGTTTCGGAAGACATCGAAATCCGGGAATTCGAAATGCTTACGGAAGCGGCGGAAAATGCGGGATTCGAGCATTACGAAATCTCGAACTTCGCCCGGCCCGGTTTCCGTTCGCGCCACAACAGCGCCTACTGGCAACTCAAGCCGTACATCGGCATCGGCCCGTCGGCGCATTCGTACGACGGGCAATCGCGACAATGGAACGTCAACAGCAACGGCGGCTACATCCGGGCCGTGAACGACGGCGACGAAAATCTTTTCGAGCGCGAGATGTTATCGCCCGGCGAGATGTACAACGATTACGTCCTGGTTTCGTTGCGCGCCGTGTGGGGCGTCGATGTCGAATACATCCGAAACCGGTTCGGCGCCGTTTTTTCCGACAATTTTCTCCGACAAGCCGAATCTTACCTGCAAACCGGACACATCGAAAAACACGAAAACACCTTTGTGTTGTCCCGCAAAGGCAAACTGATAGCCGACCGCATCGCTTCCGACCTGTTTGCCGAGATGTAATCCGGAAGTAATGTTCGTATTACATCGGCCAAGAAAAGTATTTCCACGCAGGAACAACCGCTATATCGCCGATTTGCTCTTCCTGATGATAGGTTAAAATGATTTTTCGTTTCAACTTTATATCTTCACTAATTATGTTGAAACCATCATATTCCCGCTTCCGGTTTGTTGGGGTCAGTTCGTAGCAAACTTGAATTGCATCGTAATCGAATCCGTTTTTTATTACAAAGTCGCATTCGCCGGTGTTGTTTGCAAAGGTTATTTCTTCGTTTTTCTGTTTTTGCAGTTCATTAAAAACAAAATTTTCAAACAGTTTTGCCTTATTGTCCCAAAAACGATATGAACCGGCATTCAACAAACCCGTATCTGCAACATAAATTTTATGACTGTTGCGCACATTTTCTTTCAATGAAAAAGCAAAATTTGAAACATCTTGAACGATATAACTGTCGTTGAGAATATTAATGTATTTTTTCGCCGTATTTTCGTTGCTGCCGACTGCCGTTCCTAAGCTTTTGTAAGAGCATACCGTTCCTGCATTTGAAACTGAATACAACAACAACTTCTTAAACATTGCAACATCGGCAATTGAGTAACGCGACACACAATCTTTCATAATTATCGAATCAAAATAGCTTTTGAGAAGATTTAATTTTATGTCGTTATTTTTCAAAGCTCTAATTTCGGGGAAACAGCCCCATTCCAGACAATCATCGAACAAGCGCAACACGTCGGGTGTTTGACTTGCCAAATCCAAATAAGAACGAATACCACTGTGCAACAAAATTTCTTTAAATGAATAGGGATAAACCGTATTATCTAAATATCTGCCTGATAACAACGTGGAATATTCGTTTTGTAAAAATGACGAATTGGAACCCGTAACGAAAATTTTTGCAAAAATATCACTATCATAAACGCTTTTTACGAATGTTTCCCAACCTTTTACCGCTTGCGCCTCATCGATAAAAAGATATTTTACTTTTTCGCCGGTCAGTTTTTCGGTAAGTTCTATTAAATGATAGAATAAAGCCGAATTTCCCCAAACTTCGTAATAAAGCGGGTCGTCCATATTCAGTAATAGAATTGATTTTGAACTTGTTTGCTCCATCAGTTCGTTGATCAGCATACGAAAAAACGATGATTTTCCGCTCCGACGAATACCCGTAAGTATTTGAATATGCCTTGTTTGTAGATTATTCGATAAGGTATTATATAAACTGCGTTCCTGCAAATTTTGATAGCGTTTGCCGGTCCAATGCGGATTTTGATTGATAATTGCCCGTTCCATAACAATAAAAATATGCGACAAAGATATAAATTTTACGAAATAAAATTCGTCAAAAATATCCTTTTAACGAATTCCATTTCGTCAAATAATGCATTTTGTCGAAATTCAATGTGTCGTATTAGTTACACCATCCAATAAAATAACTTTCTGCCCGCTTATTGTGTTCTAAGAATCTCGCTAAATTTTATTAGTTTTGCATGTTATTTTATTCATAAAAAGATGAATCGTTTATCCTGCTTTTTGTCGATATTGCTCGTCGTCGGTTGCATTTCTTGCGGAAGCGGAAGCAATTCCGGTGAAAACATACGCGCTTTGGAGATCGCCGAACCGGACACAACCATCAAAAGAACCTCCATTCAATTTGCCGCAACCGAGCACGATTTCGGGCAAGTGGAAGAGGGCGAGAAGGTGAAGTGCCGATACGAATTCACGAACACGGGCGATGCCGATCTGTTGTTGCAAAAAGTGCAAGCCTCATGCGGCTGCACCAAGCCCGAGTATGACAAAAAGCCGATCCGTCCGGGCAAAAAAGGGCGCATAGAGGTGGCTTTCAACACCAAAGGCCGACCCGGAAAGCAGCATAAAACCGTAAAGGTGGTCACCAACACCGAACCGTCGACAACCGTTTTGTCGTTCACGTGCGAAGTGTTGCCGGCCGAAAAAAAGTAAATTCATTATCCATACCTATAATTTTTATTTTATGACAGTTTTGCAAATTTTATTGGACGTACCGGCAGAAGGCGGACCCACGGGAAGCGGCGCCATGTCGATCGTCATGATGTTATTGATCGTTGTGGTTTTCTATTTTTTCATGATACGGCCGCAAATGAAAAAACAAAAAGAGCTGAAAAATTATCGCGATGCGCTCCAAAAAGGCGATAAAGTGGTAACGACAGGCGGGATATACGGCAAAATCGTAAACATCGGCGACAATACGGTGGATGTAGAAATAGCGAACAACATCACGATAAAAGTGGACAAATACGCCATTTTGAAAGATTCTACCGATTTGGCCAATCAGAAATAATTTTTTTGGAGCCCGGTTTATTCACCATGCCGCTTCTCATAAAACCTCTCTCCCCGTCCCTCTCCCCACAGGAGAGAGGGTGTCGCGCTTTGCACTTGAATTGCAGACCGTGCAAAGGCTCCCTCTCCTGTGGAGAGGGCGGGGGGAGAGGTTTGAACGGAAAAAAGCAGGTGAAGTATGAATAATACTAAAAATACCAAAATATCCGGCGCATTCAACCGTTTGAATCAAAGGCTCAAAAGCAAGGTCAGCCGCGAGTTTTTGACTTATGCGGTTTTTTTTCTGATCGCCGTAGTTATTTGGTATCTGAACGCATTAAATAAGGACTACACTGCCGACTTGAATTTTAAGGTGACGTATACCGATTTGCCCGAGGATAAGGTATTGGTCACCGCGACACCCGATCGATTGAAACTCACCGTTAATGCACAGGGGTTTACATTGCTGAAATATCGCTTGGGATTGACATTTTATCCGATCGTACTGGAAGCGAACTACCGCACGTTGCGCAAAAGCAATGCTTCGGATTCCGGCGATTATTATTTGACAACGGAATCGGTTTTCGACAAAATCGCCGGACAGTTGGGGCCTGATGCCCGGCTGCGGCAAGTGTCGCCCGACACATTGAAATTTCTGTTCAGCGAAACCGTGCAAAAAGAAGTGCCGGTGAAACCGGTATTGAAGCTCGGATTCGAAAAAGGCTTTTTACCCAAAGGCAAAATGGCGATCGAGCCGAAAAGCGTGACCGTCACCGGGCCTCATGCCATCATCGACACGGTGAAATACGTCCATACCCGCGAAAAAACGTACAAACGGCTGAACGACACTTTGCGAACGGAAATAGACCTGCAACCGGTCGACGGGTTGCGGTATTCCGTATCGGAAGTAACCATCACGCAAGCCATCGAAAGACACACGGAAGCGACCGTGACGGTGCCCGTCGAACCGATCAATCTCCCCGCGGGGCTTACCATGAAGACGTTCCCCGGAACGGTAACCGTCAGTTGCATGGTACCCGTAGGCGATTTCGAAAAGCTGCAACCGTACCTGTTTCGTGTTGTTGCCGACTACACCGCCACGGAAAATCAAAATAAGGTGAAAGTATCCTTTGCGAAAACGCCCGATTTTGTATCGGATGCCAGGATTCGTCCCAAGAGTGTCGATTATATCATAGAAAAATAAATGTACAAAGTCGGAATAACAGGCGGCATCGGCAGCGGCAAATCGGTTGCCTGCCGAATTTTCGAGGCATCGGGTGTTCCCGTGTATGATGCCGACGCGCGTGCCAAGCAACTGATGAACGACGACGGCGAACTGAAAGCCGCTCTGACGGAATATTTCGGAAACGATATTTACGAGAACGGGGTGTTGAATCGCCGCAAGCTGTCCGAAATTATCTTCACCGACAAAGATGCGATCGAAAAAGTCAACAGCTTGGTGCATCCCGCCGTGGCGCGCGATTTCATAGGGTGGTGCAATCGGCAAACCGCTCCGTACGTGCTGGAAGAATCGGCCATACTGTTCGAAACGGGCACGGCCCGACGATTCGATAAAATAATTCTGGTAACCGCCCCCGAAGAACTGCGCATCAAAAGAGTGGGCGAACGCGACGGAATATCGACCGAGGCCGTCCGTGCACGCATGAACAACCAATGGCCCGACGAAAAAAAGGAAATGTCGGCCGATTTCGTGATCCGCAACGACGAATCGCACCCGATGATCCCGCAGGTTATGGAAATACACCGGAAATTATTATCCGAAGCGAAAATACAAAGCGAATAAACCGGCAAAGACATAAGATTTCCGAAGCATTATCAGCCGCAATGTCATAAAACGTACGCATTTTTCGGTCATCAATAAATTGATGGTCAAAGAATGCATACTTTTTCGACCATGATACTTCGCGCGGTCAAGTTTCGTGATATTCATCTTTGCGCCTTTGCGCCTTTGCGAGAGATAAAATCACGCAAAAGGCGCTAAGGCGCGAAGCACAAAATAACTCCGCGAGAAGTATGGCATCAAAGTGTTATTTTCACATCGGAGCATGTTATAATAATGTATACATTTGCACCTTGATTCAAATTGCCATGAAAAGCCGGATAAACACATTAATAGCAACATTGGCGGCCGTTTTATTCTTCGGCTGCAAGTCAAACCCGTCGAAACCCGATATGAACCCTCCCCAAGCGCAAAAGATACCCGCGACCCTCACAACGGCAGGGCACGAGCGTGTCGATAATTATTTTTGGTTGAAAGAACGCGAAAATTCCGAAGTCATCGACTATCTGAAAGCGGAAAATGCTTATACCGATACGATGATGAGCGATACAAAAGAGTTTCAGGAACGGCTCTTTACCGAAATCACATCCCGCATCAAGCAGGACGACCAATCGGTTCCGTATTTCAAGAACGGATATTTCTATTACAGCCGCTACGAAAAAGGCGGCGAATATCCCATCTATTGCCGCAAAAAAGGCAATATGGACGCTCCGGAAGAGGTGCTGTTCAATTGCAACGAATTGGCCAAGGGCCACAACTATTTTCAATTGGGCGCCTACGAAGTAAGCCCCGACAATATGACGGTGGCGTACAGCGTCGATACGGTCAGTCGCCGTTTGTACACCACCATGTTCAAGGATTTGCGGACGGGCAAAACGCTCGATACGCGCATCGACAATACCGACGGCAGCATGGCTTGGGCCGACGACAATAAAACGCTGTTTTATATTACGAAAGATACGGAAACCCTTCGTTCGGACAAGTTGTGGATGCACCGCATGGATTCGGGTCAACCCGATAACCGGCTTTATACGGAGGGCGACGAAACTTACGACATTACCGTATATCGCTCGAAATCGGATAAGATGATCATTCTGCTGATCTACAGCCATACCTCCATGGAATACCGATTCCTGAGCGCAAGCGATCCCCTTGGCAAATTCCGGATCGTTCAACAGCGTGAACCCGATCTGGAATACCAAGCAACGCACTACGGCGATAAATTTTACATCGTCACCAACTACAAAGCAAAAAACTTTCGGTTGATGGAAACTTCGGTATCCGCGCCGGCGAAAGAAAACTGGAAGGAAGTGATCCCGCATCGCGAAGATGTTTTTTTGGAAGAAGTCGAATTGTTCAAAGACTTCATGGTGGTGTCCGAACGTAAAAACGGGCTGGTGAACCTGCGCATCAAATCCATGCGCGGCAACGACGAACACGACCTCGATTTCGGCGAAGAAGTCTATACGGCAGCTATAGCCTACAACCCGTCATTCGACACCGAGCGGCTGCGCTTTTTTTACAGTTCGCTCACAACGCCCGGCACGACATACGATTACAACATGCTCACGCGCGAAAAAACCTTGCTCAAACAGCAAGAAGTAGTGGGAGGCTTCAATCCCGACGAATACATTGCCAAACGCTTGTATGCGCCCGCACCGGACGGAAAACAAGTTCCCGTTTCGCTGGTTTATCGTAAAGACACGCCGTTGGACGGCCGCACGCCGTTGCTTCTGTACGGATACGGATCGTACGGCGTCAATATGGACCCCAATTTCAGTTTCGCCCGCATCAGCCTGCTCGATCGCGGCTTTGTGTTCGCCATAGCCCACATCCGCGGAGGGCAATATCTCGGCCGCGAGTGGTACGACGACGGTAAGCTGCTGCACAAACGCAACACGTTTACCGACTTCATCGCATGCGCCGAACATCTCATCGCGCAAAAATATACCGACACGGGGCATTTGTTCGCCATGGGCGGAAGCGCCGGCGGATTGTTGATGGGCGCGGTAGTCAACATGCGGCCCGATTTGTTCAAAGGCGTGGTGGCGCAAGTGCCTTTCGTGGATGTGGTCACTACGATGAGCGACAAATCCATTCCGCTCACCACCGGCGAATACGGCGAATGGGGCAATCCCGACGAGGAACAATATTATCAATACATGATGTCCTACTCTCCGTACGACAACGTGAAAGCGCAAAATTATCCCAACATGCTGGTGACAACCGGATTGCACGATTCGCAGGTGCAATATTGGGAACCCGCCAAATGGGTGGCAAAATTGCGCGACATGAAAACCGATCACAACCTGTTGTTGCTGTACACCAATATGGAAGCGGGGCACGGAGGTGCATCGGGACGGTTCGAACAGTTTCGCGAAACGGCGCTCGAATACGCATTTTTGTGCAAATTGGCCGGAAAGATGCCGAAATGAATCAAAAATCGACATTCAAAAATCAAAAATATACATGAGTCATACTAAAGTAATTGCCACCATCGGGCCGACATCGGCGTCAAAAGAGGTGCTTCGCGAATTATTTGCAGCAGGCATCAATGTTTGCCGATTGAATTTTTCGCACGGAACGCACAACGACCATCGGAAAACGATCGAAAACATCATCGATCTGAATCAGGAGATGCGTACCAATGTCACCATTTTGGCCGACTTGCAAGGCCCGAAAATCCGTATCGGCGACATCGAAAATTCGGCTGTTGTGCTTCAAGACGGGCAAACGATCGATTTGGTCACCGATGAATGCCTCGGCACGGAAAAGAAATTATACATCAACTATGCCGCATTTCCGCAAGACGTGAAAGTCGGCGAAGCCATTCTGCTCGACGACGGAAAAATGAAGCTGGAGGTGCTGAAAACCAACAAAAAGAACAAGGTAACGGCAAAAATTATCTATGGCGGCATGCTCACCTCCAAAAAAGGAGTCAACTTGCCGAATACCAAAATATCGATGCCCGCCCTTACCGAAAAAGATTTGGCCGATGCCGCGTTTGCTTTGGACTACAATGTCGATTGGATTGCGTTGTCCTTCGTCCGTTCGGCCGACGACCTGATACCGTTGCGCGAATTGCTGCGCTCGAAAAAGAAATTTGCCCGCATCATCGCCAAAATCGAAAAACCCGAAGCGTTGGAAAACATCGATGCCATCATCGACGCCTCCAACGGGATCATGGTTGCCCGCGGCGATTTGGGCGTTGAAGTCCCGTTCGATCGCGTGCCGATGATCCAAAAAGAAATCGCCGCGAAATGCATCACGCAAGCCAAACCGGTGGTGATCGCCACGCAGATGCTCGAAAGCATGATCGCCAATTTCAGGCCCACCCGCGCAGAAGCCAACGACGTGGCTAATGCCGTGCTCGACGGAGCCGACGCCGTGATGCTGAGCGCCGAAACCGCCAACGGCAAGTACCCCGTGGAAGCGGTCAAAGCTATGCGCCAAATCATCGACTGGACCGAAATGCACGGATTCCGCTACAACCGCGAAACATTGCCCGACATCAGAAGCCGTACATTCCTGCCCGATTCCATCTGCCTGAACGCATGTCGCATGGCCGATCAGGCGAATGCCAAAGCCATCGTGATATTCACCTTTTCGGGATACACCGCCATGCGCATTTCGAGCCATCGCCCGCAAGCCGAAACATTTGTCTTCACCCGCAACAAAGCGCTGGTGCGCAAAATGGCGCTCATTTGGGGCGCGCACGCTTACCATGCCGAAGAGTCCGACGGCATTGACGACGCCATCGAACAATCCATTCAAAACCTGAAAGAACGCGGCTACATCAAAAAAGGAGATGTGGTGGTGCATGTCGGAAGCACGCCTTTCGAAGAAAAAGGCCAAACGAACATGATCAAATTGTCGTATGTAAATTAAGACAAAAAGAGCAAGTATAGTACGGTATGCTGTACAAATCGGTTGATTAAAATATGACAAAAACACATGGAGCAAATTCTCAAAAATCAAAATAATTTACTTGCTGATATTAAAACATTGATCGAGCAAAGCAAAGAGCAAATTGCTGTAGCGATAAATTCCGCTATGACAATGCTTTATTGGCAAGTAGGCAACCGAATAAAAACCGACATTCTGCAAAACAAACGTGCGGAATACGGACAAGAAATTGTCAAACAATTATCTGCCGATTTAACGGAACAATGCGGTAAAGGATGGAGTGAAAAGCACTTGCGACATTGTCTGCGCTTTGCGGAGACTTTTCCCGATTCTCAAATTGTCTCCGCACTGCGGAGACAATTGAGTTGGACACACATTAGGGCAATTCTGTACATTGATGACGAATTAAAAAGAGAGTTTTACATTGAAATGTGCAAATTGGAACGATGGAGCACAAGAGTTTTGGAAGAACGTATCAATTCAATGCTTTATGAAAGAACGGCAATCAGTAAAAAGCCCGAAGAAACCATAAAGCACGATTTGGAGTTATTGAAAAACGAACAAAAACTTACGCCCGATTTAGTGTTCCGCGACCCATACTTTCTTGGATTTCTTGGTTTACGCGACAAATATTCCGAAAAAGATTTGGAAATGGCAATCATTGTCGAATTACAAAATTTTATCATTGAATTTGGCAGTGATTTTGCTTTTATGGACAGACAGAAACGAATTTCGGTTGATAACGAAGATTATTACCTTGATTTACTCTTCTATCACAGACGGCTAAAATGTCTGGTAGCCATAGAATTGAAACTCGGGAAATTTAAGGCTGCATATAAAGGACAAATGGAACTTTATTTGCGTTGGTTAGACAGGTACATGAAACTCGACGGCGAAAACACGCCAATCGGACTTATATTGTGTGCGGGAAAAAGCGATGAACATATCGAACTTTTGCAGTTGGAAAACAGCAATATAAAAATTGCCGATTATCTTACGCAATTGCCCGACAAACACCTGTTTGAACAAAAATTGAGAACGGCGATTGAAATAGCAAAACAAAGATTGGAAGCGAATTAATGATAAAGGAGTAATGCTCATCGAAATAACCGCCGACGGCACGAAAACCCTTTATTCCGAACGTTTCGGCGAACATTACGGATCGACGTTCGGAGCCGGAACGGAATCGGAAACGGTTTTCGTTGAAGCCGGCTACATGGCGACATCGGCCGATCCGGTTTCCGTTTTGGAGATCGGTTTCGGTACGGGGCTGAATGCCTTTCAC
>JAVBRP010000289.1:0-11505 GCA_031547815.1 Bacteroidales bacterium
TGCGGTATGGACGGGACTCGAACCCGCGACCCCCTGCGTGACAGGCAGGTATTCTAACCAGCTGAACTACCACACCGTGTTTGTTCAATTGCGGTGCAAAGATAATGCTGTTTTTTGATTCCGCAATATTCATTGAAAAAAAATATTTCAAAAAAAAATCATGTCTGAATATCAGCATATTATTCGGCGAAGATTTAGTGATTTTGTGTATGAAATGATAAGAAACGAAAAAATGGAGGCAATAATTCGGGATGATAAGGCTGTCAAAAATGGGAAAATCGGTAAAAAGAACGATCGAGTACGTGCTCTTGCGGCAACATTCCGGAACCTGCCGATTGCGTTTACGTTCACATCGTGATCAGCGCCACTACCGGGTTCGATTCCTCGGTTAATCGATCGGTTACTTCGCGCAGGCGTTTGTCGGTAATTTTGTCCTTGTGTTTTATCAATGTTTCGGCGGTGAGGCAATCGACATACACCGAACCGTATTGCCAATCGGGCCAAAGCATGCCGGTGTCGTCCGACTTCGTTCGAAAGCTTTTCCCCGACGCTTTTTCGATCACGTACCGTTCGTTGTTGCCTCTGAAAACAATCGTTACAAAAATATGCGTATCCGTTTCCGCAATATCATTCACATAACCGTAATCGGGCGATCCCTGTGTGAATTTTGTGTGCGACTCCAACGCAGCCGACGGTAAATGTTGGCCGGCGAAATCGAAGTAATAACGCACCGAAAGCGTTTTTGCATCGTCGCGAAACGTATATATCGTGTCGTTGAACTGTTGTCGGAAAAGATAACCGTCGCTCAGCCGCCCGAACGTCATGAAGTCGTGTATCATGAAAATATCGTTGAAATCGGCCGAAAAACGTATGTCGTTACGGAATCGGGTTATGGTGTCGCCCGCAAATGTGACGAGCAACAGCTTGTCCTCCGCATTTCCGAACATATTCAGCGGAGCGGCCAACAAATATCGATCGTCGACCGCCTCGACGCGCCGCCAAAACCGTGTGTTTTTATATTCGGCGAGGTAGCGGCCGTCGAAGTCGAACACCGATACTTTCCCCGTCAATTCGGCAAGAAATATCTTCCCTGTATTTTCGTCGACCGAAACATCCGCCAATTGGATGTATTCGCCCGGCCCCTGCCCTTTCGAACCTATTTTTCGGATAAATCGTCCGTTGCGATCGAATTGGTAAAGATCGTTGCCTTGCACAAAAATGTATTCGCCTGCGGGAATGATCTTGGCGACATATCCGACGGGGCATTCTTTGTTGAATTCCAAAGGAATGTAAGATATTTGCGCGGGAAAACCGGCCCAATCGAAATATTCGCCGCCGGCGCGCAACGTTTCTATCGAGTATACGCTGCAGTTGTTTTGCGGAACCGAACACGAGCAAGCGAGAACAGCAAGCGTCAAGAAAAAGATATGTGTATACTTTTGCATCAATTTATTCGAAAAAATGTTTCACTTCATTCCTCACAAACGTAAACTTTTGTCGAATATTGTTTGATTGGGCAGAAAATGACGTTTCCGGTTAACGGCGTTGCTCAACCTGAAACTTTAAACTTTTTCCCCTATTTTTGTACCCGATGCTTACAAAATCGATTTAACGATAACGGATGAACTTTTTTAATGATTTTCTGCTCTTGGCCGACTCGTATCTCGGCAGTTCTCAATGGTTCGTTTTCCTGCTTTTGGGCACGGGCCTTTTCTTTACGTTATATCTCGGCTTTCCGCAAATACGTTATTTCGGGCATTCCGTTCGCGTGTTGTCGGGGAAGTACGATAAGAAGGGCGTAACGGGCGATACGTCGCATTTTCAATCGTTGGCCACCGCCTTGTCGGGAACGGTGGGTACGGGCAACATTGCCGGCGTGGCGTTGGCCATACACTTGGGCGGACCGTCGGCTTTGTTTTGGATGATGGTTTCCGCATTTCTGGGCATGACCACCAAATTCACCGAAGTGAGCCTGTCGCATAAATATCGTGAGGTCACCGGCGACGGAACTGTTGCGGGCGGGCCGATGTATTACATGAAGAATCGCCTGAAACTTCCGTGGCTGGCGTCGTTCTTTGCGGTTGCCGCCATTTTTTCGGCATTCGGAACGGGTTGTCTTCCGCAGATCAACAGCATCGCCAATTCGATGTACCGGACGTTCGGCATCGACCATATCGTCACCGGCGCCGTACTGACCGTTCTTTTGGCGCTGATCGTTATCGGCGGCATCAAACGCATCGCCAAAGTAACCTCGGTGCTGGTGCCGTTCATGTCGGTTATTTACGTTATCGGGGCCGTTGTGGTGATCGTGTGCAACCGCCACAATTTTTTGCCTTCGCTGGCGTCGGTCTTCACCGATGTGTTCACGGGAACGGCGGCTACGGGCGGATTTGTCGGGGCGGGTTTTGCCTACGCATTCAACCGCGGGGTCAATCGCGGACTGTTTTCCAACGAGGCGGGTCAAGGTTCGGCGCCTATCGCGCACGCCGCAGCACGCACCGAAGAACCTGTTTCCGAAGGCGTGGTGGCGCTGCTCGAACCGTTTCTCGACACCATCATTATTTGTTTCATCACGGGAATGGCGTTGCTCTCGTCGGGCGTGTGGCACGAAAAACAGGAGAACCGTTTCCAACGTACCGATATGGAGGTGCTGGCAACGTTGTACGACGGATCTCCCGAAGGTTTGGCCCGTCATCTTTCCGGCAAGGAACCCTTATTGCTCTTCGACGGGGTGTTGCATGCGGAGAACGGACGTATCGTCGATCCGGTAAGCATCATTCACTGCCGTTCGTTGGCCGAGGATGTGCGGGTCAGCAACAACGGCATTCCGTACACGGGAACCATTGATGTGGTGCAAGGCAAAGTTCGGAACCAAAATTTGGATTTCGACGGGAAATCGTTGATGCACAGCGCTCCTTTGAGTACGACGGCTTTCACGCGCAGTATTTTTGGCAATGCGGGCAAATATATTGTCGCTTTTGCGCTGCTTTTGTTCGCTTTTTCCACCTCCATTGCATGGTCGTACTACGGCGACAGGGCGATGACATTCTTGGGCGGCCCGAAACTTGTCATGCCTTTCCGCATCGTTTTCTGCATCGGTTTTTTCCTTGCTTCATTCACCGATACTACCATCGTCTGGAATTTTTCGAATGTCACCATTACATTAATGGCTCTGCCCAACTTGTTGGGAATACTCTTACTGCATCGCGACGTACGGAAAATGGAAAGAAAATACCGGGAAAAATTTCAAGGTTGAATCCGCTCCGAAAAGTATCTATTGCGTTGTTTTCACCCCTGACCCCTAAAGGGGAATCCTCGTATACAGCGCTTTGCGAAAGTCCCCTTTAGGGGATTTAGGGGTAAAACGACTTTTCGGAGTGGACTCAAGGTTAAAGATTGAAGTTTCAGGTTACGGTCATTTGTCGCTTGTCACTCGTCACTAAAAAAATCATCGATACAATAAAACCATAATACACTCGTTAAGTAAAAATATGTTAAACCATTGTAATTTTTTTGTAGTTTTGCATTTTCAAACCCGAATATGAATTTGAATAAAATAAGCGCTATTGCTCTCTATGCTTCGGTTTGTACTTTATCGGTTTACGCTCAGTCGCCGAAAGTGCGCAGCGAGGATATCAACAGCGTTCGTACGGCTGTGCCTTTCCTGACTATTGCTCCCGACTCGCGGTCGTCGGCAATGGGCGACGTGGGAGCGGCTACATCACCCGATGTTAATTCGCTGCATTGGAATCCTGCCAAATATGCATTTATCGATCACGACGGAGGCGCCGCATTATCGTATTCGCCTTGGCTGCGTGGTTTGGTCAATGATATGAATTTGCTGTACCTCACCGGTTACAAGCGTATCGATAAGATGCAAACAATCGCGGCTTCGTTGCGGTATTTCGACATGGGAAGCATCGAATTCTACGATAACGCGGGAAATTTCATGCTCAACGGCAAGCCGAACGAATTCGCCATCGATGTGGCCTATTCGCGTAAATTTTCCGATAAGGTAAGCGCTGCATTGGCTTTTCGCTACATCCGCTCGGATATTTCGTCGGGCGTTACCCAAACGGCCGGAATGAAAGCCAAAGCGGGCAATTCGTTTGCCGCCGATGTTGCCGTATATTATCATTCCGATTTAACGCTTGCGGATAAGAAGGGGACATGGGCTTTGGGTGCGGATATTTCGAATATCGGGGCGAAAATATCGTATTCGAACGAACAGGAGAAAACGTTCATTCCCATCAATTTGCGTATCGGCGGTTCCATCGGGCTTCATCTCGACGATTATAATAAAATGACCCTTTCGATGGACCTCAATAAGTTGCTGGTGCCTACACCGCCGCTCAGAGACGAGGCGAATGGCGATATTGTTGCGGGAAAAGATCCCGACGTGGGTATCGTGCAAGGAATGTTCCAATCGTTCTACGATGCTCCGGGCGGCTTTTCGGAAGAGATACACGAAATAACATACGGATTCGGACTTGAGTATCTGTATCGCGAAACTTTTGCCGTTCGCACGGGATATTTTCATGAACATCCCACCAAGGGCAATCGCCGCTATTTTACCATGGGCGTGGGTTTGAAAATGAATATGATCGGTATCGATTTTTCTTATTTGATCCCGACGCAGGGTCGCACTAACCCGATGAGCAATACGCTTCGTTTCACGCTTTTGTTCAATTTCGGACAACCGGCGAAAGCGTCATAGATATTTTCGATTGATGATGGATGATTTTTGATTGGGAATCAATCGGGAATCGATTCAAAAATCGAAAATCAAAAATCAAAAATGAATATAAGAATAGGATTCGGATTCGACGTACATCAATTGGTCGAAAATGTGCCGTTTACATTGGGCGGTATCGTTATTCCTCATCATAAGGGAGCTGTCGGCCATTCGGATGCCGATACGTTGATTCATGCTGTTTGCGATGCTTTGCTGGGCGCTGTCGACTTGGGGGATATCGGTCTGCACTTTCCCGATTCCGACCCGAATTTAAAAGGCATCGACAGTAAAATACTTTTGAAAAAAACGATCGGCTTGATTGCCGAAAAGGGTTACGAAATTGTCAACATCGATACAACCGTGTGTTTGCAACAACCCAAGCTGCGCCCTTACATACCGCAAATGAAAGAAACGCTCGCCGGTGTTATGAACCTGACGGAAGATCGGGTATCGATAAAGGCGACCACTTCCGAAAAGTTGGGATTTACGGGACGCGAAGAAGGCGTGGCCGTGTATGCATCCGTTTTGCTGAATAAGAGATAACCGAACGGCGCCGCTTATCTTTTCGGCACTTTCCGTATTCTCGTTTCGGTATCGACAATATCGCTCGCCTTGTCCATTCCGATGTCGAGCACATCGACAATTCCCGACCGAAGGAGATAACGCAGGCTTGCGTCTTTTTTTCGTCATCGTCGGCAAAAGTGCCTTCGCCGAATACTTTCATGGCAATGACGCCTTTCCCTGCCTCGTGTAATTGACGAATGATCGTTTCCATCTTTTCGGGCCTGTCGTCCATTTTGGGACCGAACGGATTGAATCGCACGTTGATACAATCGACCCACGGCTCATGCACTGCCGTTTCGACCGCCGCCGCCGAATGGCAACTGAGGCCGTGCGAACGTATCGCGCCTTTTTGTTTGAGCTTATCCAGCGCTTGCATGTAATCGCTCAACTCGGTGTTCCACTGCCCGGAGGTAACGCAGTGCAGCATCACTCCGTCTATGTAATCGGTTTGCAACTCTTTCAGAAAGCGATGAACCACCGTTTCGGCATCCGGACGTTCCGGTTCGGGAATGCCTCCTTTGGCAAACCAAATCTTGGTAAAAATCGTATAATCCCCGCGCCGGTGTGTTTTAAGCGCATCGCCGATGATGCCGTGCGTTCCGTATAAATCGGCCGTGTCGAACATCCGTACGCCGCGATCGTATATTTCGCGCACAAACTTCACGCCCTCGTCATAGCCCAAGCGCGTCAGGTTCGATTGCCTTTTTCCGCCTCTGATACCTGTTCCCAAGCACAGTCGGGTGGTTTTGATACCGGATTTGCCCAACTTCACCGTGTCGTACGGATCGTGATTTTTTGCCGCGATCAAACCGGCTTCGACAATACGGCCGTTCAACAGTATGCATCCCGCCCCGACGGCAGCGGTTCCGATAAAATGACGTCTTGTATATTTCATTTGTATATACTTTTATGTGTTCGGTTATATCGATCGTTTTTTTTGCTCCGATGTCTGCGGTATTTTCTTTGCCGTCAAATATACTCAATAATTTATGGAAGATGATAAAAAACATTTTTTTTGTCAAGAATATGATAAAAAATATAACCTTAATCGAATTTATACGTAAAAACAAAAAATGAAAAATATGTACCGAGTTTTTATCGGTTTATCACACACATAAAGGTTAATTTCATATTTTTGTTCATAAAATCAGTAAGGTCATTAAATAATCTCAAACAATGAGTTATCAAACAGCACATTCCAAAAAGCCGGAAACGGCATCGGCAGTTGAGGAAATTAAAAAAGAATTAGCGGGCTCGGTCGATCCGAGTTTGGTTGTTTATTTTGTATCGCCCGCACACTCGGCCGAAGAAGTGAGCCGTCTGATGGCCGAAGCGTTTCCTTCGGCGCAAACGGTCGGATGTACCACTGCCGGCGAAATGGTTTCCGACAAAATGTTGACGGATTCGATTGTTGCCATGGCGTGCGGAAAAGACAGCATTCCCCGCTTAAAGTCGGTAGTTCTCGAAAATATTAAAGAGGATAAGCAGGCTGTAACCAAAGCATTTAAAAGCATCGGTAATTATTTTAATATCCCCGCGTCGCAAATATCGCCCTCGCGCTATGTCGGCATGCTGTTGATCGACGGGCAAAGCAAATGCGAAGAGTACATCAATGATCAGATCGGTAACTTAACGAACGTGATTTTTGTGGGAGGATCGGCGGCTACGACCAACGATGCGAACAACACTTACATTTTCGTTAACGGAAAAACGTATACCGATGCGGCAGTACTCGTGCTTATGGAGCCGACCAACGGTTTCGCTTTCCTGAAAACGCAAAGTATGACGTTGACCGACAAGAAACTCGTTCCCACGAAAGTGGACGAAGCAAATCGCATTGTTTACGAGTTCGACGGAAAACCTGCCGCTCAGGCATACGCCGAGGCTTTGGGTGTTCCGCAAAGCAAATTGCCCGAATATTTTACGACGAATCCTTTGGCATTGGTGTACGATGCCAAAAATTACTTTGTGAGAGATCCGCACTGTATCGAGGCGAACGGAGCCATGTCGTTTTTCTGTTCCGTTAAGGAGGGTATGGAATTGACCATATTGCAGGCCGGCGATATTCTTGTGGATACGCGCCGCGATTTGGAAAAGGCTCGATTCAATAATCGGGATTTGAGCGCCATCATCGAGTTCAATTGCATGTCGCGGGTGGCCGAGTTGAACGAAAAACACCAAGACCGGGAGTATGCGGCCCTGTTCAAGTCTATTCCCACGATCGGCTTTGCCACATACGGCGAAAGTTACATCGGGCACATGAATCAAACCTCTACCATGTTGTTGTTGAAATAAAGTACGGTTGAATGTTAGTCAGGTAATAAATTCAGGTATGAACGTAAATTTTAAAATTGCGCGATCCGATGCGCAAGATGCGATTGCAGCGGTTAAACACCTCAAGGAACAATTAACCGGCATTGAAGCATGTTTTGTTTTATATTTCGCTTCGCCCGGCTATTCGCCCGAAACGATCGCCAAAGAAATGGCCGGCGCGTTTCCGGGAGCATATACTGTGGGATGCTCCACTGCCGGCGAAATGATTTCCGGCAAACCGGGAAAAAATTCGATTGCGGCGATGGCTTGGGGCCGATCGACTTTAAAATATTTGAAGATCGAAGTTCTCGAACACATCAAAACCGACCCGCAAGCGGTGGCCAAGGCTTTCAAATCGTTCGAGGCATCGACGGGCGTTCCGATGAATCAACTGAATCCGTCCCGATACGCGGGATTGGTGATGATTGACGGATTGAGCGGATGCGAGGAATATATCAACGATCAGATCGGAAATATGACCAACGTTCCTTTTGTGGGCGGGTCGGCCGGAGACGATTTCATGTTCACCGGCACTTGGTTGTACGTCGACGGGAAAGCGTACACCGACGCGGCTGTTCTCGTTCTGCTGGAGCCGACGAACGGTTACGCCATATTGAAAACGCAAAGTTTCGGCACCACCGATAAGAAATTGACACCGACGAAGGTGGACGAAAAGCGGAGGATGGTGATCGAATTCGACGGGAGGCCGGCAACGGAGGCGTACGCCGAAGCATTGGGCGTGTCGGCGGATAATCTTGCCGAACATCTCGGAGAACATCCTGTGGGCTTGGTTTTTGACGAACATAACTTTTTTGTCAGAAGCCCGCAGCAAATTGAAGACACATCCATCATTTTTTATTGCGCCGTCAAGGAAGGAATGGAACTGACGCTTCTGCAATCGGGCGACATTGTTACCGATACGCGCAACGATTTGAGGAAAGCGGAACAAGAAAACGGAGGTTTGCAAGCCGTAGTGGATTTTAACTGTTGCCTTCGCGCTTTGGAACTCGATCGAAAGAATCAGATGCAGGCATACTCGGATATTTTTGCGAATATTCCTGCGGTCGGTTTTGCCACGTACGGCGAGAGCTATATCGGACACATCAATCAAACATCGACCATGTTGTTGTTGAAATAAAGAATGAATCCGAAAATTTTAAGAGAAAAAAGATAAGCATTATTGCAAGGTTATCAGCATAAAAAAGAAGACGATGAGTACAACAAAACAAATTCTCGATTTTATCATCAAGGAAAAAGCACAAGGAAACACTTTTCAAGAAATGAATATTCAAATGCGGATCATGATGAAAGGCGTTAACGTTAAATCTGTTTTGAACGGAGAAGCCGGCGACGATCCGTCATTGATCGGCAAATTAAAAGAAATTGCAAAAGAATTTGACGTAAACCTGAGCAAAATGGGATAAGTCAAAAAAAATAAACCTCGGAAGATATGTTACCTGACTTACGAGGTTTTTCTATAATACAAAGACTGTTCAAAAAAGCGCGTCATTGCGATAGCGAAGCAATCTCATAATAATCAAAAGGATTGCTTCGCTATCGCTACCAATGACGAGCCGAAAACAGACTTTTGAACATCATTTTAAGCGGTTCTACTACTTCTTTTCGCCGTAAATATACAGGGAATGCTGCATGGATTTGAAATTATGCTTTTCGCATACTTCTTTGATGATCAATTGCAGGCGCGGGTCAGAAAATTCGATTACTTCGCCCGTTTTCGAACAGATCATGTGCTCGTGATGCGTGCCCGGATATGCTTTCTCGAACTGCGCGATGTTTTTGCCGAATAAATGTTTCACCACCAAATTGCATTCCAGTAACAAATCGATGGTGTTGTATAAAGTGGCGCGACTTACGCGGTAGTTCTTGTTTTTCATCAAGATATACAACGATTCTATATCGAAATGCGAATTTTGCGAATAGATTTCGTCCAAAATGGCATACCGTTCCGGAGTTTTCCGATGGCCGTTACGTTCCAAATACTTGGTAAAGATAACTTTTGCCTGCGCCTTCATGTCGGCTTGATCTGTCATACAATTCGAATCTTGAATTAAAAATGAATCATCGCTTTCATTACGCCGTCGCGATAACCTGCCACTAAATCGAATGCATCTTTGCAATCGGCCAAACCGAATCGGTGCGTGATCCACCGGTCGACCGCGATCGATCCGTCGGCAATAACCTCGACGGCTTGCTTGTCGCATCCGTTTTGACGACGAACGTTCTGAATGCAAATTTCTTTGCGGCGAACACTGTCGGCAGGAAACGAGAAGTGCGAAAATTCGGGAATTCCCACAATCATGAGTTTTCCTCCCGGTTTCAACAAGTCGATGGCTTGATCCAGCGCTTCCTGTTGGCCGCAACACTCGAAAACGACATCCAACATTCGAGGTTCCGATTTGCCGATTTCTATAACAATATTTTGCCGTAAAATGTTGTACGTTTCGTCGGCACCGCTTTGATGCGCTATTTTCAACCGTTCGTCGATTTTGTCGGTGACAAAAACCTTTGCCGCGCCTGCACGTTTCGCGGCAACAAGTACGCTGAGACCGATCGGCCCCGAGCCTAATATCGCAATGCATTTCCCCTTCATATCGCCCGCGAGCTTTGCGGCATACAGCCCGATGGCCAAAGGCTCGGATATGGAGGCTTGCTCGAAAGTCATACCGTCGGGAATGGGCAAACAACTGCCTTGAGGCATCACGATGTATTCGGACAAGCAACCGTCGGCCTGACCCGGGCAACCGAGAAAACGAAGCTTTCGGCACGTATGCGGCCGTCCTTCCTTGCATTGATCGCATTCGCCGCAAGGCATTGCCGGCTCTATGGCGATGCGATCGCCCGGACGCAACGTCTTGACCGCGCTGCCGACTTTTTCGACGATTCCCGCGCCTTCGTGCCCCACCGGAAAAGGATATTGCACCACTTGCGAACCTATTTTACCCGTGGTGTAATAATGCACATCCGACCCGCAAACGCCGACCGCCTGCATGCGGATAAGTACATCCGTATCGTTTTGAATGTCGGGTTTAGGCACGTCGAACATTTCCATCCGGCGAATTCCCGTCAATTGCATTGATTTCATATCGCTTGCATATTTGAAAATCGGCGATAAAGGTAGTTATTTTCTCAGAATTTAAAATGATTCTAAATAAAAAAAATAAACGCATATCCCAATATTTACCTACCGGTTCTTGTTGCCTGCGAAACTTGAAGTATCGCCGCTACGCGGCTCGGGATCGGTTGATGCATTTACTACCCGGGATAAGCATCCCGGGCTGCAAAGGTCTCGTCACTACGTGACTTTCGTTGATATAATATAGCCGTATGCCGGGAAGTCACATAGTGACAACACCTTTGTAAACGGGGGTGATAACCCCCGGAATCCGAATACACCGGCTCGGATCGAGCCGCATAGCGGCGACACCTTATTGAAATACTGTCGCGACACCGGTTTCTTCGGAAAAATAGGTGTATATCGGGATATGTGTTAAAAAATATTACCGGTTGTCCGCAATACATGCGCAAGCATCAAAATAATTTGTGAAATTAGCAGGCAATTCAAATATTTCTATTTCTTGCAGTGGAGAGCATACCGCATGCGGCATCGATATCTTGGCCGCGCGATTGACGGATGGTGGTGATGATGCCTTTTTTGTTGAGCGATTCGGCAAATTGTCGCATAACCGCATCGCTCGACGGCATGAAATCGCTGTCGGGGATTGCATGAAAGCGTATCAAATTGACGCGGCATCGCAACCCGGAAAGCAGCCGCACCAAATCGGCGGCTTGTTTCGGCGAATCGTTGATACCTGCCAGCATCACATACTCGAAAGATATGCGTCGTTGTTTGTTCAAATCGTAAGTTTTCAGCA
>JAVBRP010000007.1:0-9100 GCA_031547815.1 Bacteroidales bacterium
CATCGGGCAATAAAAGTTGCGACATGATCCCGATGAAAGACTTATTGTCCGTTACGGGATATATTCGCGGAGCATGCTCGCCCGTGGGCATGAAAAAGCAATTCCCCGCGTTTATTCACGAATCGTGTTCGGAGCACGAATACATTTGCGTCAGCGCCGGACAACGCGGCTTGCAGATACGGGTTGCGCCGCAAGACCTGATCCGGGAAATCGGCGCGAAAACCGGGTTCCTTGTATCTACTTGAATTATGGAATCATGGAGTCATGGAATCTTTGAATCTCTTTCAACCACTTTTCCGCTTCGTCGAACGCTTGCTCGCGTATTTCCGGATAGGAAAGAATAATGTCGTGCTTGGCGCTCGGTATCACTATCACGGTAACGTTATTGCCGATCTGCGGCGACAGTTTTTCGATATCTTCCACGTTCAGCACCACATCGGATACGGGAATTTGCTCGTTCCACGTACTTTCACCGGCGCTTTTGTCCGACCGCATCACCAGCACGGGGCATTCTACCGATAACCCTTTATTGATTCGTTTATGCGCCTTACGAATCGCGCGAAGCCATCCCGCACGGGTTTTGTTGCGCAACAGCTTTAACGCAAGGTCGTAATCCCATTCGCCGCGATAATCCTTATGCAAACTTTCGCCGTAGCAGGACGAAGGCGCCACAGGAAGCTGCATGTTCGGAAAAACGCTGCCCAAACTCGCAAATATCGGCGCCGCTATGTTGCGCGTGGCCCAACCGAAATTCAATTTCAGGAAAGGGCTGTTCAGGAGCAAAGCATCGACGGTTTTTGCCGATGCGCGGTCGGAAGCATACAGCGCGGTGACAAGTCCGCCCATGGAATGCCCGTTGAGCAGCAGAAACGTATTCCCGTGTTCGTTGCGGATGATATTCACCGCCATATCCAGCTCCTCGTAATAGTCGGTTAGGCGCCGTACGGCGTAACGTACCTGATCCGGCAGAAGTGCGCGGCCGTAACGTCGCAATTCCAAAGCGTAGAAGTTGCAGCCTTGCGACAGATACCGATCGGCCAAATGATCCTGAAAGAAATAATCGTTGTAACCGTGCACGTACAGAACGGCCTTTTGCGAAGGTTCGGCGCATTGCTTGCTAATCAGTACAGCTACGGGATTACCGTCGAAATCGGGCTTCAACGTCAGCGTTTGTACGGTATAGCCTTTTGCCGCAAGATCGTCGATATACGCGCCGGCCCGGCAAAAGCCGAGCGATTGCAGCAGCAATGCGCAGAGGAGGAAAACGGTTTTCCGATTCAGGATTCGAGATTCCATGTATACTTTTCACGTTGCTTACAAATCGAACACCACCAATTGTTCTTCGTTTACATCGGTGCAAAGCGCTTCGCCCGACGCTTCGTCGACAAATATGCCCGTGACGTGGCGGTCGAGTTCGTACCGGCGTAGGGGATTGCCTTCCAAATCGAACACGTGGATGTAATTGCCGCCTTCGATGGTGATTTCGCCGCGTGCTATTTTCTCGTATTCGTGGCCCCAGAATAAAGCGTAAATACGGTTTTCGCCGACAAAAACGTCGCCGTAGCCCATGATCCCGTTCGGAATGGCCCGGTTTTCCTTGTATCGGCATCGCGGTTCGCCGCCTGCGCCGACAACAACCTTCGAGCGATCGTCGCGCAGATCGTATATTTCGAGCACCTCGCCGAATTGCGTTGCCAGTACGGCCACGCCGTTGCGCGGATTATAACCCAAAAACGCTCTCCACGCCGAACCCAAAGCGGCTTCGGATATATCGCTCGGATGTTCCGTGGCGGGGATGACGCCTGTTTTGCGGACGATCTTCCCGTGCCGGTCGGCGAAAAACAACCGCGACTGCCCGTAATAATCGGGAAAGACGAACACCGAATCGTTGACCGGCGCAAAGTCGGAATAATACATCATCTCTTCGGGCAAATCGATAAACGGATTCATTTGTCCGCTTTCCCGATCGTAGGCAAATATCTTCCGCCCGAAATCGTTCAGCACATACACCGTTTTTCCGCCACCGCCGACAGTTATGTTACCGGCGCTTATCAACTCGCCGGGAGCCTTGCCTCTGCGGGCAAATGAACGGATGAACCGCATTGACGGATAGGCGAACTCGTGGCAATAATAACCGTCGGGGTGCAAATCCATTACATACAGGGCGGTGTCTATCAACCTCACCCGGTAAGGATAACGCATGTAAATGCTATCGAAATTTTGTTGGATGGTGGTTACGGCAACCGTTTCCGGAAAAGTGACATAATCCTTTTCCGAACACGAAACGGCATAAACCGATACGATAAAAAGCCCGATAATGCTGATTTTTTTCATCTATCGGGTATATTTTACTTTGTAATATGCTCCATTGCAAAGAACGCTGCTGCTTCCTGAACAATCCCAATCTCCACTTTCACATTTCGCCAATGCATCCGCGTTGGTCAGGATAAAAACCCTGCCGTCTGCCGTTGCGTCGTATTTCAAATTGATGTTTACGGCCATAGCCGCTGCCACTGAGGCGATGAACATTCCCGCCAACCAAGATTTCTTTTTTTTCATGTCCCGTTTGTTTAAATATGGATGACAAATGTATAGATAATTTGCAGCATTCGCGGAATTATTGAAAAAAAAATTCCGCAGCGAGCTACCTGCATCAATTTGATATAATTTTGTGCGACTTTACAGATTATCGTTAAACCATATTTCCGCACAAGACCTCGGATTCGCCATGAAACAAAGTACAGGATACGTAAAATACACGGCAGTGTTGGCTTTGGTTGCATCGTTTGTTGCTTTGGCGGTTTGGATAACGGATATGTATCGTTCTTCTACGGCAAATTATTTACTGATAGCCGATAAATGTTTATCGCAAGCAGCGGATACGGAGTTGAACATTCGCAGAACATCCGGTATGCTTAGTCATAAAAGTGGATTTGATGCTTATGACAAAGAAGATACTTCTGCTTATATCACCAAAACTCTTCAATTTGATGGTGTTATGAGAAGTTTCTCATAACACCATCCGCTGTCTGAAAACGAGAATAATTTTGATTATGAGCAATTAAACGCTAAGTAATGCGCAATGTAGGTTAAAAATTCTATTTCTCCGCTCCGCTCAGCGAATCGAAATAATTGATGACAGCTGCCGCTTTCTGTTTTCCGACCGCGTTTTCCAATTCTTCGTGCGATGCCGTTTGCAGCCGCGCCACCGATTTGAATTGCTGCAACAGTTTCTCGATGGTTTTTTCGCCGATGCCTTCGATGTTGTGCAGTTCGGTGCTGATCATTGCTTTCGAACGCTTGTTGCGGTGGAAAGTGATGCCGAAACGATGCGCTTCGTCGCGGAGGTGTTGTATCAGCTTGAGACTTTCCGAACGCTTGTCCAAATAAAGCGGCGCCGAATCGCCCGGGAAATATATTTCTTCGAGCCTTTTCGCGATACCCACGATAGCCACTTTTCCGCTCAGGCCGAGTTGCTCCAAAGCATTCATTGCCGAACCCAATTGCCCTTTGCCGCCGTCGATCACGATCAGTTGCGGCAGCGATTCGCCCTGTTCCGTCATGCGCCGGTAGCGACGAAACACCACCTCCTCCATCGATGCGAAATCGTTCGGGCCTTCCACCGTTTTGATGTTGAAATGACGGTAATCCCTTTTGCTCGGCCGCGCATTTTTGAACACCACGCAAGCCGCCACGGCGTTGGTACCCTGAATGTTCGAGTTGTCGAAACATTCGATGTGTGCGGGCAGCGCCGTCAGATGCAGGTCGCGTTTCAATGTTTCCATGATGCGGTTCACATGGCGGTCGGGATCGGTTTGTTCTATCTGTTTTTTTTTCTCCAGTTGGAAGAACTTGGCATTGCGTTGCGACAGTTCCAGCAGTTTCTTTTTGTCGCCGATCTTGGGAATCGTATACACAAGGCCGGGCAACATAACGTCAGGCTCGAACGGAACCACGATTTCACGCGAAGTGCTCATGAAGCGTTCGCGTAAATCGGTAACGGCGAAACTCAGGAGTTCCGCAGGATGCTCGTCCAGCCGTTTGATCAGTTCGATGGTGTACGCCTGTATGATGGCGCCGTCGACGATGCGCAAACAGTTAATGTAGGCGCATTGTATGTCTTCTTCGTACGAGAACACGTCTACGTTGTTAATCGATGGGTTGACGATGGCCGACTTGCTGCGGTAACGTTCCAACAGCGCGATCTTGTTCTTTATCACCTCGGCGTCTTCAAATTGATATGTTTCGGCATATTCTGCCATCAATGTTTTTAAATGCTGTATCACCGAAGCGATGTTGCCTTTCAGAATATCCCTGATCTGCGCGATCGACTCGTCGTAATCTTCTTCCGATTGCAATTCTTCGCACGGGCCTTTGCAGTTGCCGATATGATATTCCAAACAGACTTTGAATTTATGCCGTTCGATGTTTTCTTTGGTGAGATGCAACGAACAGGTGCGCAATGGATAAAGCTGTTTCACCAGTTCGAGCAACGTGCGCACCATGGTCACCGATGTGTAAGGCCCGAAGTATTGCGAACCGTCGCGTACGGGGTTGCGCATGAGATACACGCGCGGGAAATGCTCGTTGCGGACGACAATCCACGGGTAGGATTTGTCGTCTTTGAGCATGACATTGTAACGAGGACGGTATTTTTTGATCAGGTTGTTTTCCAGCAGCAACGCGTCACTTTCGGTGTCGACCACAATCACTTGCAATCCGACGATTTTGCTGACCATCAGGGTCAGTTTTTTGTTGTCGTGTGTTTTGTTGAAATACGACGAAACCCGTTTCTTCAGGTTTTTAGCTTTACCCACATAGATGATCGTCCCTTCGGCGTTCAAAAATTGATACACGCCGGGGTTTCCGGGCAAGTTGGCAACAGTCTGTTGTAGGGTTTCGGTCATGTATCCGCTTATCTCGCAAAAGCTATGAGGTTGTTCAAAAAGTCGAAAATGAACGTCATTGCGAGGAGGAACGACGAAGCAATCTCATGGTAACCAAAAAGATTGACTTCGTCGAGCTTCGCTTCGCTACGGTTGCTTCGCAATCGCTCGCAATGACGTGTCAGGGTTCATATCTCAAAACAAGAATCCCAACGAAAGGCTGAAAGTATTGTTTTTCAACTCGAAATCGTCGACATCCGAAATATTCTGTAATCCCCAGGCATAGCGCAATGCGAGTTGGAATTTCCAGATTTCGACGCCGCCTCCAAGCCCGATGCCCCAATCGAAACGCTTTACTTTATCTTTGAAAGCATCTCCGTCGAGATTAACGGCGTAGCTGAAATACGGCCCGCCCATGATGAAGGGACGCACCAGTACCAAGTTGAACCCCCAACGTATATTGAGCGGCACCTCGAAGTAGCTTACGCTGTTCGTCTCGTTGTCGATGTCAGCTTTTTTGACCGAATAAAGCAGTTCGGGCTGTACGCCGAGGCCGATGACGGGCACTTTGAACTGGAGCAATGCTCCTGCCTGCCAGCCGGTGGTGTTTTCCGATGTAAAATCGTCGACCGAGTAATTGAAGTTGTCGAAATTGACGCCTCCCTTGATCCCGAACTTGATTTGCGCGTCGGCATTGCTCATCCAACACACCATGATGATGATCGCTGCAACTAACTTTTTCATACTTAATTGTTTTTTAGGTTTAATAAATTCAAATTTCCGATATCGAAATAATACTTCGGTTACTATTTTTTCACCCCTAAATGACTTCGTCGAGCTTGCCCTTTCAGGACTGCGGTTCCCCTGAAGGGGACTTTCGCAAAGCGCTGTATACAGGGATTCCCCTTTAGGGGTCAGGGGTAAAACCGGCGCATCGGATACTCTTCGGAGTGGACTCATATTTTTTAATTACTCCACCGGGTAATAAATACGTGTCAGCCATTTGTTCGGATCGGGTTCCGTTGCGGGATCCGTCACGTACATTTCCCACGGAGGGCCGTTCACTTTTCGCCGATAACGCATCAACCATTGCTGAATAGCGTTGTGCCCGTCTTCCAACGTGTCGTACGAACCGTAATAATCGGCCTCCACATTGTTCCCTGCCGGCATCACCCGGTAACGGATGCGGCCCGACGGCAGGACGGTGTTGTTGACCGGGATTCCCGTCTCGAATACGACTTTATCTTCGCCGAGTTTGTGATAAACGGCGATCGGGCGATTGGTTATCGTGATGCCCGACTTGGCGGCGAAGACCAACAGTTCTTCGTACGATTCTTTCATCCGCGAGGCAACATCTTTCCATGCGCAACTGTCTACAATGCCGATGTAGGCAAACGAATCGACGTATTGCAGTCGGGTCTTGATGCCTTCGGCTTTTACGGCGGCTGCGTCGTCAATGTTTTCCAAACATTCGATCACATCCAGCTCATCCGATCGGTCGAACATCATCCGCAGGAAATGCAACAGACTGTCCTGCGGAAACTGCAACCGCGAAGTGACGGTCAACAACGAAGCATTGTCTTTGCCCGGCTTGATTCTGAAATTCATCACTGCCGAATGCCGGTCGTTAATATTGACAACAGCCGAAACGTTCCGATTGTTTTTGGAATTTCTGATATTTACCGTTCCGTCCGATTTTTTCGCATCGTTGCTTGTCCAATGCATCCCGGCTCCTTTGCCTTCGGACGGTCCGAAAAAGCGAATCTGCACGCCCGACCGGTTTTGAAGCGGCACATACCATTCCGTCCATTTATCGGGCCGATTGACCAGTTCGAAAATCTTATCGGGCGGCGCATTAATTTCCAACGATTGTTCGATAACGGTGACATTAGGCAACAGGTAGAATAATACCGCAATGGTCAAAACCGTCAATGTGATAATTTTACCTACTTTTTTCGTCCGTTTCACCTGTTTGAAAACTAAATTTTAAATATCCTCGATTTTGATGCAAAAATATGGAAAATAGGGGAATGAAAAACCGATAAACCGTCGCGCACCGGATAAAATATCTTCCGAAATCGATATATAATATTGATATGAAACATATTATGCATGATAAAATACCGGTGATTATTTTTCGGTATTCGACATTTTGAAAAATTAAACGAAGCATATCCCGTCATATCGGGAATTAGACTATTTTTGACCTTCGGATTTTTGCCGTAAATATATGCAATTTCATCTTCCGATAGAAAACCCCGTCATCGTATTGGCCCTTTGCCTGTTGATCATGCTGGTGGTTCCGCCGGCATGCAAAAGGTTCGGCGTTCCTTCCATTTTCGGATTGATCATTTCGGGAATCATCATCGGCCCGAAAGGCTTTCATCTTATCGGCGAGAAATCGGGCCTGGAGCTTTTATCGACGGCCGGGTTGCTCTACCTGATGTTTTTGATGACTTTGGAAATCGACATGTTCAGTTTCCGAAAAAACAAATTCAAAAGCGTTTGGTTCGGCGTTTTCACCTTTGTGATACCTTTCGTTTCCGGCTATCTGCTGACCCGATACGTGTTTCATTACAACGTTACGGCCTCGTTGTTGCTGGCCTGTATGTTCTCCACGCACACTTTGGTGTCGTATCCCATTGCAAGCCGGTTGAATATCACCAAAACCGAGCCGGTAGTTGTCAGCATCGGCGGCACCATCATCACCGACATGGCCGTTCTGTTGTTTCTGACCGCCATAACCGCCTCCTATTCGGGAGCGTCGAGTTTGTTTTTCTGGATCAGGACCGTTGTGTTGTTGACCTGTTTCATGTTTTTCATGTTGTGGGTGTTTCCCAAGATCAGCCGCTGGTATTTCCGCCATTTTCAAAGCGACGATTCCGCTCAATACATTTTCATTCTCAGCTCGCTGTTTTCGGCAGGTTTTCTGGCCGAACTGGCCGGCATAGAGCCTATTGTGGGAGCATTCCTGTGCGGGCTGGCGCTCAATCGCGTCATTCCGCATCAATCATCGTTGATGAACCGAACCATATTTGTCGGAAATTCCATTTTCATACCTTTCTTCATCCTTCATATCGGGATGCTGGTCGATGTTCGGGCTTTTTTTCAAGGCATCGATACGCTGATTCTTGCCGGTGCGCTTATTGCCGTCGCCCTTTTCAGTAAATATGCCGCCGCTTTTGCCACGCAGTTGCTTTACCGATATACCAAGATCGAGCGTCTGCTTCTTTTCGGACTCAGCAGTTCGCACGCGGCTGCTACCATTGCCGTTGTTGTCATCGGCTACAATATCGGGATATTCGACGAACATATTCTCAATGCTTCGGTGCTGATCATTCTTTTCACTTGTTTGGTGAGTACTTATTACACCGATTATGCGGGACGGAGAGTGGCATTGCAGCAAAAGGAGCAGGATGTGCAGGAACATAAATCCGACCGAATTTTGGTGCCTGTTTCCAACCCCGAAACCGCGCTGCCGCTTTTCGATTTTGCCGTCCTGATCCGGCGTCCGGGCGACGAATCGAGTGTGCACCCGCTCACCATATCCACCGATCCCAAGCAGCTGGGCCGATCCATCCTGAAAGATAAAACGCTTACCGATCGATTTGCCGCCCAAGCGCATGCCGCCCGTGTTCGTTATTCTCCCGAAATGCGGGTCGACAGCAATATTTCCGAAGGAATTATCCGTGCCGCCATGGAGATGCAATCCACGCATATCGTGATGGGATGGAGCGGACAATCGGGCACGGCCAAATATTTTTTCGGAACCATTGTCGGCAATTTGTTGGAGAATTGCCGGCAAACAATTTTGGTGACAAATTTGTCTACCAATATTTTAAAGTTCAGAAAAATATATGTTTTGGTGCCCAGAAATGCCGATCACGAAGTCGGATTCAATGCATGGTTGTTTGTACTGTTGGCCTTGCAGCGCAATACATCCGGCGAATTGCTTTTTATCGGCGATGAGCAGACTTTGAAAAATATCTCGCGGATGAAGGAAACCGGGTCGTTTACGGACAAGTATTACCGAATTTTGCATGATTTTCCGAATATGCAGGTTTTGGCCGGCGAACTGAGCGACGGGGATTTGATCGTAGTTATTTCGGCCCGTCAGAATACGGTTTCGTTCAGCCGCAAATTGGCGCTGATGCCGCGCGTGATCACCCGTTATTTCGGGCACACCAACAGCGTGATCATCTATCCCGAGCAGG
>JAVBRP010000190.1:0-11845 GCA_031547815.1 Bacteroidales bacterium
TGCGGGAACCAATAACGTGCGTTTGCCCGAATCCAAACGAATGCCCGCTTCGGTGAGCAATGTCATGGTTTCCTCATATAAACGGCCTTTGGCCTGAACTGCTATTCTTAACATTGTGTGGTATTTACTTCGTGATATTTACCTTCGGCGAAGGTTCAATAAATTTCGCCAAAGATAGCAAAAATCGGTCGAATAGAGCGGCTTTTCCTTTATGAAGAAAACCGGACCATCACAATGTCTCTTTTTGCGGTTTATTTCCGAAATGAAATTTTAGCCGGGCAGGACTTTGCTGACTTCATATTCGGAACGTCGCTGCCGAATACGTTCTGTATCCGCCCGACAGGTTCCGAACCTCGAAGCCTCTTGCCGATAGAATCCGGTATGCAAGGTAGGCCCGTTGCCCGATGGCGCAATAAAGGTATACGGGTTTATCGGTCGGGATTTCGGTCGCTCTTGCACGCAACTCGTTCAGCGGGATGTTGACGGCGCCTTCGACGGAGCCGGAAGCATATTCGCCGGGCGTACGAACATCGAGTATCGTTACTTCATTTCGATCTGCTTGTTGCATCTCGCGCCATGTTACCGATTTCATTGCACCGTCGACAATATTGCCTGCCACATAGCCCGCTATCGCTGCCGGGTCTTTTGCCGATGAATAAGGCGGAGCGTAAGCATGTTCTATTTTGGCGAGATCGTACACCGTGCCGCCTTGCTTGATGATCGATGCTATTTGGTCGATACGCTTATCGACACCTTCGTAGCCCACACACTGCCCGCCGTACAATTTTCCGTTGTCGGGATCGAACGTCAACTTGATAGTCAGCTGTTTGGCGTCGGGATAATACCCGGCGTGCGAAGCGGAATGCGTCGTCGAACTTTGAAATTTCATGCCTTCCCGCTCCAACCGGTTGGCTGACAACCCCGTCGATGCGACCGTCAAATCGAATACCTTGGCAATGGCGGTACCTACGGCTCCTTCGTATTTGACGATGTTGCCGTGCACCATGTTGTCCGCAACGATACGTCCCTGACGGTTGGCGGGATTGGCCAAAAAGCACAACCACGGTTTGCCCGTCAGCGGATGCGGAAATTCGACGGCATCGCCTGCGGCATAGATGTCTTTAACCGAGGTTTCGAGATATTCGTCGACTCGAATGCCGCCCGTTTCGCCGATTTTCAGACCGGCTTTTTGTGCAAGCGCGGTTTCGGGACGGACGCCGACGGAGAGAATGACCATATCGGCAAGAATAACCGGTCCGTTTTTGAGATGCACTTCCACGCCGGTCGACGTGCGCTTGAAGCGTTCCACAGCCCTGTCCAAGTACAATTTTACGCCTTTTTCCTGTAAATGACGGTGTATGTGTGCCGCAATCGAAAAATCGAGCGCCGGCATCACACGGTTGCTCATTTCCGCAACGGAAATTTCCGCTCCCGCGTGGTGTAAATTTTCGGCCATCTCCAAGCCGATAAATCCCGCACCGACCACCACCGCTTTTTTGACGGATTTGCCGGTGATGTATTCCTTGATGCGATCGGTATCTGCCACATCCCGTAAGGTAAAAATGCCTTCGCCGTCAATGCCGTCCAAAGGCGGCCGCACGGGCGATGCACCGGGCGACAACAATAACCTGTCGTACGTTTCGAAATATTCGCTGCCGTCGGAGCGGCGTACGGTAATGGTTTTGGCTTCGGGATCGATGTCCGTAACAAGGCTTTCGACCCGCACATCGATATCGAATCGCTCCTTGAATGAGGCGGGCGTTTGTAGGAAAAGCGCTCTGCGATCGGCGATCACGCCTCCGATGTAATACGGAAGGCCGCAATTGGCGTATGAAATATACTTACCTTTTTCGAAAATGATAATTTCCGCAAATTCGTCCACGCGGCGTATTCTTGCCGCAGCGGTGGCGCCTCCCGCCACTCCGCCGATAATTACGTGTTTCATTTTGATTGTTTTTGTGACATGCAAATATGGCAGATAATTTCCGGCAAAACAAATTTCTTATGGAAAATATTTTTATTGGAAAATATTTCTTACTTTTGTTCCGTTTTTAAATCGAATTTTTAAGTTGACCATATATTATAATGAAGAAGATAATTGCGATAATGTTCACGACGAGCGTGATCATCGCCTCGTGTGCGGGGCAATCGGAAAACAAACAAAACGAAAATATTTCTAAAGCGGATAAGAAGATGAAAATAAAAGAGTTGACAAAAGCCGAATTTTTGGAAAAAGTGGCAAATTACGAAGCGAACCCTTCGGAATGGAAGTATCTCGGAGACAAACCCGTACTTATCGATTTTTATGCATCGTGGTGCGGCCCGTGCAAAATGATTGCCCCTATTCTTGAGGAATTGTCGGCCGAATACGACGGTCGGATATATATCTATAAAGTGGATACGGAAAAAGAGCGCGAATTGGCTGCGGCATTCGGCATCCGGAGCATTCCCGCATTGCTGTTCGTACCGATGAAAGGCCAACCCCAAATGGCGATGGGCGCCATGTCGAAAGCGTCGTTCAAGGAGGCCATCGATAACGTATTATTGAGCGAATAAAAATCCGGTCTTGATGATGTAGAGACTGTTCAAAAAGTCCGTTTTCGGCTCGTCAATGCGACAGCGAAGCAACCGTAGCGAAGTGGAGCGCGGCGAAGTCAATCTCGGAGACTGCTTCGCTGTCGCTCGCAGCGACGCGCTTTTTATTGTCATTTTCTTTTGTTTAATAAAATAATGACCACGCGCAATGACGTTCATTTTCTATTTTTGAACAGTCGCTTTCAATACGAGAAAATATGGAATTATTGTGCAGAATAAGAGATGTATATCGTTCGATGGCGGAATTTGAAACGCGGTTCGAAAAAGCATACGGGCTTTGCCTGAACGAAGGTATGCTGTTGTGCAGCCTGTCCAAAGAAGAACGGCTGTCGTCGGGGAAAATTGCCGAATTGCTCAATCTCACCGCTTCCCATACATCGAAAGTGATCCGGTTGGTGGAAGATAAAGGTTTTATAGAACGTGTGCCGGGAGATAAGGATAAGCGACAAATGTATTTTTCGCTTACGCCCGAAGGCAGAAAGAAACTCGATACCATCGATTGCGATTCCGTCGGGATACCCGAAGAATTAAAAAAATGATGCGAATTATCAAAATTGATTCTATTTTTGCGGGATCACACCATAATTAAAACATCATGAATTTTATTTGGTACATCGTCATCGGCATTGTTGCCGGATTTGTAGCGGGAAAAATAACCAAAGGCAAAGGTTTCGGCTTTTTCGTCAATCTGATCGTCGGGATTATCGGCGGTGTATTGGGCGGGTGGCTATTCGGTTTGTTGGGGATCAGCGCCAACCCGAACAGCATCACGGGAAATTTGGTGATGTCGACGGTAGGCGCGATTGTTCTGCTTTGTATCGTTTCTCTTTTCAGCAAAGGCGATAAATAAAAAAAGTATCTTGCGATACTTTCCATAAAAAAAGAGCATCCGATTATGGCGTCGGATGCTCTCTCATCACTACATTAACAAAAAAAAATTATTATTAACCTAAATAACTTTTCAACAATTTACTTCTTGACGTATGCCGCAATCGGCGGATAGCCTTTTCTTTGATCTGACGCACCCGTTCGCGGGTCAATCCGAATTTTTCGCCGATTTCTTCGAGCGTCATTTCCTGAACGCCGATCCCGAAAAACAACTTGATAATATCGCGTTCGCGTTCGGTTAACGTTGCCAGAGCGCGCTCTATTTCGCGCACCAGCGATTCGTTGATCAGTGCGCGGTCGGCAATCGGAGAATCGCTGTTCACCAACACATCCAACAAACTGTTGTCTTCGCCTTCGATAAACGGAGCGTCTACGGAGACATGCCGTCCCGACACTCGCATCGTGTCGGCGATTTTTTCCTTGGTGATTTCCAAAACGTCCGCCAATTCTTCGGTGGAAGGTATGCGTTCGTTTTCTTGCTCGAATTTGGAAAATGCTTTGTTGATTTTATTCAGCGACCCTACCTGATTCAACGGGAGCCGTACGATACGCGACTGTTCGGCCAGCGCTTGAAGAATCGATTGACGAATCCACCACACGGCGTACGAAATAAATTTGAATCCGCGTGTTTCATCAAATTTTTCGGCGGCTTTGATCAAGCCCAAATTACCTTCGTTGATTAAGTCGGGAAGGCTTAATCCTTGATTTTGATATTGCTTAGCTACAGAAACCACAAATCTCAAATTGGCGCGCGTCAACTTCTCCAAAGCCGCGCGATCGCCTTTTTTTATCCTTTGGGCCAACTCCACTTCTTCCTCCACGGTGATCAGTTCTTCCTTACCGATCTCCTGAAGGTACTTATCCAATGAAGCACTTTCCCTGTTAGTTATTGATTTTGTGATTTTTAACTGTCTCATTCTATCTTTTAAAATTTTTGCAAAATTACACTAAATAAGAAATCGCACAAAATATTTTTACGAATTGTTCTAACGTCTTATTTAGCAAATACATAATATGTTACTTTACCGTTCGGATAAACGCCGCCGATAAGTACGCGGCCTTCAGGTTTGACCGACGATAATATTTCTTGAATATCGCTCGCCGATTTCACCGGTTGGTCGTTAATATCGGTTATAATAAAACCGTTTCGGATACCGACCGATCTTAACTTTCCCTGTCCCACATCTTTAACCTTGATGCCGGAATTGATGCCGAGCGTCTGTTTATCCTTTTTCGACACCTCCTCAAATTTCGCGCCAAGAATACTCGAAACGTCTCCGCGCACGATTTGAGTGTTACCATCTATATTACGTAAAGTGACCTTAAATTGTTGCGTTTTTTTATCTCTTACTACAGAAACATTCACCTGATCGTTGGGACGAAATTTGCTGACTTGTTCCTGAAGCTCCGATATACTGTTGACCGCTACGTTATTAATGGCCGTAATCACATCGCCTTCTTTCATGCCGGCAGCCGCAGCGCCTCCGTTGGGATCCACTCCGGCAACATATACGCCTTCGATTTTTTCGAGATTCTTTTCCTTGACGAGTTCGGAAGTAACATTATCGATGCTGATGCCCAATATAGCCCGTTGCACGTAACCGTATTCTCTAAGGTCGGAAATCACTTTTTGAACGATGGTTACCGGAATGGCAAAAGAATTACCCGAATAAGAACCCGTTTGCGAAGCGATGGCCGTGTTGATGCCCACCAATTCGCCTCTCGTGTTCACCAAAGCGCCGCCGCTGTTGCCCGGATTGACGGCCGCATCGGTTTGTATGAACGATTCGATGCCCAACCGGCTTCTGCTTGCAAGAATCCCCAATTCTCTATATTTGGCGCTGACGATACCTGCCGTAACGGTGGAGGTCAGATTATACGGATTACCGACGGCCAACACCCATTCGCCCACCCGCAACGCTTCGGCATCGCCGTAAGGAAGGAAAGGCAAACCGGCTTCGTCTATTTTCAGCAAAGCCAAATCGGTAGTGGGGTCGGCGCCGATCAACTTAGCGGAAAAAACACGCTTGTCGTTCAGTACAACTTCTATTTCGTCGGCTTTATCGATCACGTGATTGTTGGTGATGATGTAACCGTCGGCGCTCATGATCACACCCGAGCCGAAACCTTCTCGCGGAACCTGTTGTTCGCGGTATCCGTAAAAGAAATCATAAAAAGGATTGCCCGAACCGGAATACATACTCTGCATGGATTTCACTTTTACGTGTACTACGCAATGTATCGCCCGTTCGGCAGCAAAAGTAAAATCGGGATAATTTACGTCGCGCATGCCCTGTGTGTCTAAAGCCGCAAAATGAACAGCAGGCACCGGTTCGGCCGATGGCGACGAGGTATTCGATTTATTATCGGCAATATGAGCGTACATATATGCAGCTATCACTCCGCCAAAAACGGCTGCAAACAATACCACTATTATATTTTTAATTCTCATTTCGATGATTTTAAATTTATTATACTTATATCTTAAATACTACATTATTAATAACAGTCAATGACCCTCTTTGTTAAGAGGACATTACAAAAATGGAGCCGTTTTTTGTTATCCGCACCGGAGTTAACAATTTTTAACGGGAATAAGATACCCGTATAGACTCACTGTATGTTTTTGCAACAAGAACGGCCCCGAATGATCATTAAAAATCGAAGCGTATGACAAAAAGACAGGTTGTTTTGACAAACCCGATGCTCTGTGCGAATAATACGTTGATACCAAAAAAATAGCGTGAAAAATTATTTTTTTGACGCTCCTTCGATTCATCTTGAACAATATACGATAACGATTTGTTTTGGAATAAAACAAACGTATTCGGCCATGCGAATAAAAATAACGTGAATAAGCAGAATGCGTTAGCGAAACGATAAGAATGTACCGGAGCCTGTTGTTCATGTAATAAACATAATGATGTCAACATTTGAAATAAAAATGCCGAAATTGGGTGAAAGCATCACCGAGGGAACCATTATGCGTTGGGCGGTGAATGTTGGCGATACGGTTCGCGAAGACGACATACTTTTTGAAGTAAGTACGGCCAAAGTGAACGCCGAAATACCTTCGCCCGTTGCCGGGAAAGTGCTGGAACTCCGTTTTGCGGAAAACGAGACGGTTTCCGTAGGCGTGGTTGTGGTCGTCATAGAAACGGAAAGCGACGACAATACCGCGCAACCTGCCGATACCGCAGTCGACACAAAGCCTTCGCCGCGCATTCCGCCCGAAGCGGAAACTTCTTCCGCCGCAAGCGATGACCGGGCCGGATTATCCGGAAAGAAAGAAAGGTCGGATCGATTCTACTCGCCGCTGGTACGTAATATCGCCCGTGCGGAAAACATTACGGACGCCGAACTCGATACCGTTCGCGGAACGGGTTTCGGAGGGCGCGTGAGTAAGACGGATGTGTTGCAATACCTGGAACAGCGAAAGAAAGCCTCGCCGCAATTTTCATCCGAAGCAAAGGCGGCGCAAGCTCACGCGGGTTCCGATTCTCGATCGCCGAAAGAGGCAGGGGGAGGGGCTTCCGACGACACGACGGTGGAAATGGATCGCGTACGTCGCATCATCGCCGACCACATGGTGATGTCGAAAAGCGTGGCGGCGCATGTCACGACTTTTGTCGATGCCGATGTGACTAAGTTGGTGCGTTGGCGCGAGCGGACGAAAGACGAGTTTTTCCGTCGCGAAGGCGTGAAACTTACCTACATGCCCGTCATTGTTGAGGCTTGCGCCAAAGCGTTGATCGATTTTCCGCAAGTGAATGCGTCGGTGGACGGTCACAACATCATTCTCAAAAAACGGATTAATATCGGAGTGGCCGTGGCATTGGACGACGGTAACCTGATCGTGCCGGTGATTCACGATGCCGATAAAATGAATGTCAACGGCTTGGCGGTTGCCGTCGATACGCTGGCCGCAAAAGCGCGCAGCAATAAATTGGCGCCCGACGACATTCAGGGCGGAACGTTCACCATCACCAATTTCGGCACTTTCAGGAATATTTTCGGGACACCGATCATCCATCAGCCGCAATCGGCAATTCTCGGCGCAGGGTATGTCGAAAAACGGCCCGCCGTGGTGGAAACGCCCGAAGGCGACATGATCGCCGTCAGGCACAAAATGTATCTTTCGCTGTCTTACGATCATCGAAATATCGACGGCGCGCTCGGCGGCGCGTTTCTGAGAAAGGTGGCCGATTATTTGGAAAATTATGCGTGAAAAGAAGATCGTAAGACATGTAAGATGGTAAGACCGTAAAAAAAATCTGTGTAAATCCGTTAAATCCGTGTCGTCTGTGTTCTATTGAAAATCGAAAATCAAAAATGAAAAAGTACGATATAAAATCAACCGATAAAGAAACCCTGAAAAAGTGGTTTTATCTGATGACGTTGGGGCGCGCCATCGACGAGAAGGCGGCGGTGTATCTGCTGCAATCGTTGGGGTGGTCGTTTCATGCGCCTTATGCGGGGCACGACGGCATTCAATTGGCCATGGGACAGGTGTTCGTGCGTAGCGAAGATCATCTGTTCCCGTACTATCGCGATATGCTGACGGCGCTTTCGGCAGGGCTTACCGCCGAAGAAATCATCATGAACGGTTTGTCCAAAGCCGGCGATCTTACGAGCGGAGGGCGCCACATGTCCAATCATTTCGCAAAGCAGGATCGGAACATTCACAACACCTCGTCGGCCACCGCCACGCACGATTTGCATGCCGTTGGCGTGGCGCGCGCCATGGTGTATTACAAACATCGGGGCGTAGCGATATGTTCGCACGGCGAATCGTCCGTTTCCGAAGGGTTTGTGTACGAAGCCGTCAACGGAGCGACAACGGAGCGTTTGCCCGTCATTTTCGTGATTCAGGACAACGGTTACGGCATTTCGGTGCCGAAAGAGGATCAGAGCGCCAACCGTAAGGTCGCGGATAATTTTTCGGGGTTCCGGAATCTGAAAATCATTTATTGCAACGGCAAGGATGTGTTCGATTCGATGAACGCGATGACGGCGGCACGCGAGCATGCAATCGCCAACCGCGAGCCGGTGATGGTGTATGCCAACTGCGTCCGTATCGAATCGCATTCCAACTCGGACAAGCATACGTTGTATCGCGACGAGAACGAGTTGGCTTACGTGAAAGCGGCCGATCCCGTCGCCAAATTCCGTCGGATGCTGCTTCGCTACAAGCGTTTCAGCGAAGCCGAGCTGAAGCAAATTGAGGCTGACGCGAAAAAGGAGTTGCAGGAAGCCAATCGCAAGGTTTTGACGGCGCCCGATCCCGATCCCGCAACGGTGCTCGATTTTGTGTTGCCCGAACCGTACGAACCGAAGGTGTACATCGACGGGACGCACGATGAGTCGGGCGAAAAGAAGACGCTCGTAACCGCGTTGAACGAGACATTGAAAGCGGAGTTTCGACACAATCCCGACACTTTTCTTTGGGGGCAGGACGTGGCCAATAAGGAGAAGGGCGGCGTATTCAACGTAACGAAAGGGATGCAGCAGGAGTTCGGGCACGAGCGGGTGTTCAATGCGCCCATTGCCGAGGATTATATCGTGGGCACGGCGAACGGTATGAGCCGTTTCGATCCGAAAATCCGCATCGTGATTGAAGGCGCCGAGTTTGCCGATTATTTCTGGCCGGCCATGGAACAATATGTCGAATGCACGCACGAATACTGGCGCAACAACGGCAAGTTTGTGCCCAATGTCACGTTGCGGCTTGCTTCGGGTGGATACATCGGCGGCGGGCTGTATCACTCGCAAACCATCGAAGGCGCGTTGACATCGTTGCCGGGCGCGCGTGTCGTGTATCCGTCTTTTGCCGACGATGCGGCGGGGCTGCTTCGCACGAGCATGCGGTCGCGTGGGTTGACGCTTTTTCTCGAACCAAAGGCGCAGTACAATTCCGCTCAAGCGGCCGCCGCGGTGCCCGACGGTTTCGAAGTGCCTTTCGGCAAAGGCCGTATTCGCCGCAAGGGCGCGGATATGAGCATCATCACTTACGGAAACACCACGCATCTTTGTTTGGACGTCGCCGAACGCATTGCCGAAGTCTTCGGCAAAAGCGTCGAAGTAATCGACATACGGTCGTTGATACCGTTGGACAGGGGGATGATCTTTGCATCCGTCAAGAAAACGAACAAAGCGCTGGTAGTGCACGAAGATAAGGTGTTTTCGGGCTTCGGAGCCGAACTGGCGGCCGAAATCGGCGATGAAATGTTCCGTTATCTGGACGCTCCGGTTCGACGTGTCGGCGCTACGTTCACGCCCGTTGCCTTTCATTCCGCACTCGAAAAAGCCATTCTTCCCGATACGGACAAGATTTATGCGGCAGCAAAGGAAATACTTGAGTTTTGAACGGGTTAAAGTTTAAAGTTTAAAGTTTAAAGTTCAAGGTTTCAAGCCTTCTTAGGGACAATGATAAAATAAAATTCTCATCTTCTTTAGACAGGATTACCAAGATTAACAGTATTTTCTGAATCTTGTTAATCTTGTTAATCCTGTCTGACGAATAATTTATTTTGTCTTCATTCATTCTTCATTTTTCATTCTTCACTTATCAAAATGAAAAAACCGACATTATTTTATGGTGTATCCACCGTTAAGACCGCCATGGTTGCCGATAAGATACGCGAGGCGTTTGGCGGCGATCTTCCGATTGTCGATATCGGGAAGGCTTCGAAAGACGATTTCCGGGCTTGCGATTGCCTGATTGCGGGCACTTCCACATGGTTTGACGGCGAATTGCCGAACTATTGGGACGAACTGTTGCCCGAAATCGAAGGTCTTGATCTGAAAGGCAAAAAAGTAGCCGTTTTCGGACTGGGCGATCAAAAGAAATATCCCGACAACTTTGCCGACGGCGTCGGTATCCTCGCCGATATGTTTGCCGCTTGCGGAGCCGAGTTGATCGGGCTTACTTCACCGGAAGGTTATGTTTTCGACAATTCGCGCGCTTTAAAGAACGGCAAACTGCAAGGATTGATCATCGATTTCGAGAATCAAGCCGGGTTGACGGATGCGCGTATCAAGAAATGGGCGGAGCAGTTGAAGAAAGAGATGTGAGTCAAGATTCAATTGACACCCCACCTGCCGGGTCAGGCGCTCACCTGCGAGGTTGACAGACGTTCACCTGTGAGGTTGGCAGGCGTCCACCTGTGAGATTGGCAGGCGCTCACCTGTGAGGTTGGCAGGCGTCCATCTGTGAGGTTTGCAGGTGGACGTCGTCGCGTTAACGACTTCAGGATTCAATCATTTTTTGTATCGTTGTTCTATCCGGCTTCCGGGGTAATAATGTTCCAAAACCCGGCGGTGATCGTACCCTTCGGCGCACATTACCGCCGCGCCGATTTGGCAAAGGCCGACGCCGTGTCCCCATCCGGCGCCGCGCAGAACGAACGAACGCGGAATGCCGCCCTCGCCCGGTTCTTTTTCCGCCACGAATGCCGAGCTGTACAGATGCGACGGCGACAGGAACCGCCGAATCAGCAACTCCTTGCCGACGGTCATCGTTCGTTTCGTCCCTTCGATCCGTAATTTGACGATCCGACCCGAAACGCCTCTCTGCACGGGAACCAAGTCGACGATCTGCCCGAAATCGATGTCCGAACGTTGGCGGATCAATTCGGATAATTCATCTTGCGAATACGTTACCGTCCAACGGTAAAACGACGGTGTTTCCCGGTCGTAATTGTTCAGCACCTGTTCGAGAATGCTTTTGTCGGCGGTGTTGCAAAATGCCGGCGGCGACCCGAGTATCCACGCACGCGCCCGGTCTTCGTCGCTCAAATCGATTTCTTCGCATTGCCGGCTGTCCCTTACCTTTGTCAGATAAGGATGCGGGTGCGGTTCCCAGGCATTTTCGAACGCCTCCGTCATTCCGCCGCAGCATTTGGAAAAACGCGTATCGCAAATCTCGTTTTCGTAAGTCAGCACCATGCCGCAAGTCGCTTCCGTCGCTTCTTTCACCGTCGGCGACACAATGCGGGTGATGCCTTGATAACGTTGGCAATGATCGTCGGCGCATACGTCGAAAAGACGATGATCTTCGCGATCGAACCATTGAATCAGCTCGGTGTCGGAGCGCATGCAACTTACAGGCTTAGCTTTCGCCGATTTGTCGCGCTTTTCCGTTTGCGCGAGCAGCCAGCTGCGCGAGATGACCGCGTGAACTTTCAGAAATTCGAGCGATGCCGCCGCACTCATTTCCGACGAAATAACGCTTTGCAGGTATTGTTCGATGTCGACGGTATTGATGACCACCGGCAGGTCGCCGTCGACGATAATATCGAGCGCGCCTCTAAAACATTGCGATTCCGTTCGTTCCCAATGGAAATCGATACCGATGGTTACC
>JAVBRP010000352.1:0-4884 GCA_031547815.1 Bacteroidales bacterium
TTGTAGCCCGTGCGGTAGAATATCCGTTTGCCGCCGTACAGGATGTTGAACGTGTTCTGGTCGCAAAGAATATGGCCGTACGAACCGAAAGGCGAGGATTTGAACGTTACGGCCAAATCGGTCGGCGTGTGCGCGATGTCGTTGTGCATGGCGGCAAGTCCCGCATCGCGAAACACTGCGCCCGTCGGCAAAACGGGATTTCGATCATATTCGGGCAACGGCAGATTTCTCGTTTTTGCCAATCGTACCCAACGCAGGGTCTTGGTTTTCGAAAGATCGGGCTGTTCGTATTTGCGGCATTCGCGGGCATACCAAGATGCAAGCGTATCGCCGGTCAGTTTTGCCGTTTCTTCCGCGTAAGCGATATATTCGGCTCCGGGCGAGAACACTTCTTCGGTGTTGTCGCCGAACCCGTCGGCCGACGACCCCGGCGGGATGTGGTATGCCGCCCACCGTATGTTCTCTTTGTACCACGGATGCGCATTGATGAAGTCGAAGCCGGTGAATTTCTTGATGAATAAAGGAATGTCGATCATCGTTTCCATATTCATCCGAAAATAGGAAACACCTTCGACCCATCCGCCGTCGAAACCGCCCAACACGGGCGCGCGAGCGATGAAAAGCTCGTAAGCGTAGCGCAGCCAATCGTCGGCCGCCGGTGTTTCGCCGTGCAAGGATATCGCCGTTTGAAAGAAATAGTGCAGGATGTGTTGCCACACATGGCCGCTCAATACTTTGGCTTCTATGTTGTTGATCCAATCGTCGTAAAAGCGTGCGGCGCGGTGCGATACAGCTTTCACCAATTTTTCCTTTTGGTCGGCGTCCAACCGATCGTAAAAAGTATCGAACACGAGCGCCATGCCCAACATGCAACGCGCGTCGCCAAAATCGGACAATTGCGTTATTCCGTCGGGATTCCACGAGGCGACTTCCATCGCGACGGCGATTGCCGGCGTTGCATATTCGTCGCGCCCGGTGAGCAGATACGCTTGGGTCAGCGACACGATTCGGTCATACGTCGACGACGAGAGGTTTTGACTTGCATCCTGATCCAATTTGCGCTGTTGTCGTTTGTCGTCGACTTTTCGCGTCGCGTAAGCGTCTTTTTCGCGGGGAATGCGGCCGTCGAGGTATTTTTTCGCATCGGCGATAACGGCTTGCGCATCGGCGTTGTCCGATAAGGAACGCAACGCGGATATTTCGTTTTTGCCGATAAGCGTTCTCGGATGTTCGGCGGGTATCGATTGTATCAATTCGTCGGCTTCGGGCGAAACGACCGGAACGGCGGCTTCGGTAACGATGAATTTCGATATTTCGCGATCGTCGGCGCCTTCCTTCCGGTATTGCCAATACCACGCGCCGTTTTCGAGCTTCCGATGCGGATTGTACACAGCCATACGTGTCTTAACGGGTGTCGTGTTTTTGAAAGTCGAATCCTGCGACAACAGGATTTCGTAAACGACGTCTTTCCCTTTCACGGCAGGTCGGCGAAGTATCGGCGGATTTTGGTTCACCTCGATGCCTCCCGACGGAACGGGCATTTCCAAAAACATCGGATGCACCGCCGGAAGCAGAATCGGATTTTGCACAGTGTCCGAAGGATTATTTTTCGGAGCGCAACCGACAAATACGGCCAATAGCCCTGCCGAAAGCGCGGATTTTATGGCGGTGTTGAGATTTCTTGACGGGAATTTCATTTTTGGTTTTGAGGATTTATATGAATTTGTCTGTATTACCTCTCCCCCCATCCCCCTCTCCACAGGAGAGGGGGCGCGTTTTCCGCCGGTATCGCAGACTGCGCAAGGGCTCCCTCTCCTGTGGAGAGGGCGGGGGGAGAGGTTGGAGAGGCTTCAATTGATCTTTTTGACCAACTCCGACGCCACTTTCACATCATCATTCTTCACATCTTTTAAAATGATTTGCGGCCCCGAATCGTCTTCGGCGATCTTTATTCCGGACATGCTCAATCCCGATACATCGTCGAAAACAAAGGCGGGCCGATAATCGCGCGTTTCGGCCGCGACCGAAATATTTTTCAAGATCAGACCTTCGGCATGGCGTACGTACAGTCCCCAAGCGGGCAGTTCGCCGAACATCGAAAATTCGGGGTATCGCGCTTCGTTTTCGGGAACGGAAGCCAATTTGTCTAAGGGAATGCAAGCGATTTCCTTATTGCCCCGTCCCGGATAAGTGATTTCCACGTTTTCGATGGTGACATCCTCTACGGGATTACCCGGAATACCGACCACGGATGCGGGTATCGGATTGTAGGGCAACCACGGATGGCCGTAAATATGGAAATGGGAGGGACGTACCGGCATTTTATCGAAGCCGGGGTTGAGATGGTCAGGCGGCCCTTCGATCGGATAGCCCTGATCTGGCTTGTATAACGGCACTTCGGCTTTCACGTCGGCGATATACACATTTTTCAGCAGCCCGATCTTTCCGGTTCGGTTGCCGCGACGGATGAAGATCGCATTGCCGGTGTTGCGGGCAACTACATTCCGCACGTCGATGTTTTCGACCGCACCTCCGTCTACCGCTTCGATGGCGATGGCCGAACGATAGGTGTCGAATACCGTCAGATTGCGAACTTTAATATTCTTGAAGCCGCCGTGCGAAGCGGTTCCCAGTTTGAATCCGTTGGCGCTCGAACGCACGGTGCAACTGTCGATAAAGATATTCTCGCAACACGATTCGGGATTTTCGGATTTCAAGCAAATCGCGTCATCGGCCGAATTGATAAAACAGTTGACAATACGTACGTTCCGGCAATCGGTGACGTCCAATCCGTCGTTGTTCCAATAAGCCGTGCTTTGTACCGTGATGCCGCGAATGGTCAGTCCGTCGCATTCGGCATAGTTCTGCACCCAATCCGACGCGTCTTTCAGCGTGATGTCGGAAATGTTGATGTTGCGGCACGAAACCAAGTTGATAATTAACGTTCGATTGCCCGGCCTTTTCACGCGCCAAAGCGTATCGTTCGGTGTCAATTCGCCCTTCCGGAGCTTTTGGATAATGTCGGCTACCAACTCTTGCCCCCGACCGTCGATGACACCCCGGCCGGTAATCGAAATATCGTGTTGATCGATTGCCGTGATCAAAGCGGTGCGTACTTTCGACGCGGGATATGCGGATCGGTCGGTCGGGCCGGTCAGGCACGCTCCGAGTTCCAAATGCAGTTCGACGCCCGATTTCAAATAGACGGGGCCGGTCATGAAATTTCCGGGAGGAATAACGACCTTGCCCCCTCCGGCTGCCGATGCGTCGTCGATGGCTTGCTGAATCGCCGCTACGTTGTTGGTGATGCCGTCGGCCACGGCGCCGTAGTCGGTGACGATTCGATCGGTCGATACGCGGCATCCGCCGATCAGCAAGGCGCATAATGCGATAAGAAACGGATTCTTCATATTATGATGGTTTGAGAATTACATGGTATGAGTCTACTCTGAAAAGTCGTTTCACCCCTAAATCCAAAGGGGACTTTCGCAAAGCGCGGTATACAGTGGTTCCCCTTTAGGGGTCAGGGGTAAAAACAACGCTTTGTAGACTTTTCGGAGTGGACTCATGGTATTCAATTACATGGTATTCGATTCCGTGGATTGAAATCCACGGCTATTTTATTACGGTTTAGTTACGGACTATTCTACGGCTTAGTTGCGACTACACTTTGCTTTAGTTACGGACTGCACTATGCATTAGTTGCGAACCATACTACAGCTTAGTTGCGAACCTGATGTTCGGCCGAGGTTGTACCTCGGTCGAATTTATGATAACAGGCTCAGCCTGTCGAGATATAAGAAACTGTTCAAAAAGTGAAAATGAACGTCATTGCGAGGAGGTACGACGAAGCAATCTCATGGTAATCAAAGGGATTGCTTCGCTATCGCTCGCAATGACGAGCTAAAAAAAGACTTTTTGAACATCCTCAACTTGCAACTTGCGTCATTTGACCTTCAATTCACTGTCCGAATCAACTTTTGATCGGCCTTGATGTCCTTGTTCGTCACATCTTTCAGGATGATCTGCGGGCCTTTGTCGTCTTCCGTAATTTTTATTTCGGACATTTTCAATCCCGATACATCGTCGAACACGAAAGCCGGGCGATAATCTTCGGCTTCGGCCGCAACCGAGACGTTTTTCACGGTCAACCCCTTCACGTGGCGGACATAAAATCCCCAAGCGGGTAATTCGCCGAACATCGAAAATTCGGGATATACGGCTTCGTTTTCGGGAACGTCTTTCAAACGGCTCAACGGGATGATCTCCAAGCCGTCGTTGCCGCGCCCCGGGTAGGTGATCTCGATATTTTCGAGCGTCACGTTTTCGACATAATACCCCGGTAAACCGGTGACGGAAGCGGGAAATGTGTTATGAAAAAACGCCAGGTCGGGGCCGCGCAGTTCGTAATTCCGGTCGGGGCGGTCGAACGGCACTTGCACTTTCACGTTTCTGACGGTGACGTTGCGCAGCGTTCCTACTTTTCCGCTTTGGTTACGATGGCCGAGCTTGATGAAAACAGCGTTCCCGGTATTTACCGCTTCGATACCGTCGACGAGCACATCTTCCAGATTGCCGCCGTCAACCGATTCCAACGCGATGGCCGAACGGTAGGTGTCGTAAACCTTGATGTTGCGAACGGTTACTTTTTTGAAACCTCCGTCGGAAGCCGTCCCGAATTTGACGGCGCTGGCGCTCGACCGTACGGTGCAATTCTCTATCAGCACGTTTTCGTTGCATTCGCCGGCGAAATGCGATTTGAGGCAGATACCGTCGTCGGCCGCATTCACGAAACAGCCGCTGATGCGCACGTTCTTGCAATCGCCGATGTCCATGCCGTCATTGTTCCAATACGCATCGCTGTCCACCCGTATGTTTTCGATG
>JAVBRP010000340.1:0-5439 GCA_031547815.1 Bacteroidales bacterium
TCGCGTTGTATCATTCCCGCGTAGCCGAGCGATTTCTCGCTCAGGATTTTTTTGAACGATTCGTATATCGGATACAATGCGGGCCAAACAGTCGCAAAATCGGCTTTGAGCGATCCTTCCGAACCGCCGTTGAAATCCTGCCAAAAGATGCGGATGGCGTTTTTCTGTTCCTCCGTCAAGTAATCGAAAAGAAGGTCCATCTCTTTGAGGTCGGAAACGTTACGGAATAAATCGCGCGCGTCGACCCGATGCTTGTCGATGTCGTCGAAATCGTCGAGAAGCATTTCGCCCCAGAAATAAAATTCCTCGAAACTTTCACCGGTGGGTTTGTGTTGCCGATATGCTTTGAACAGATCGAAAATCATGCTCAGATTGTCGGCCTTCGTCAAGCCCGTCATTTCCTCCATCAGCGAGTCGAGCGAACGAAATGTCGGCGCCCATATCGGCTTGTCGGACAGTTGCGCCAAATATTTTTTGAAAAACAGCCCGGCGCGCACGTTCGGAAAAACGATGCAGAGGCGATGCAACCCGTCGCCGTAAGCGCGGTGCAAATAATCGGCCGTTTGTTCGAGAAATCCGTTCATCCGTTATCCTTTCTTTCCGTAAAAATTCGAAGATACTATTCGTTCTGAAAAAAGCGCAAGGAAACATTTTTTTACATACCATCTATCGCCGGATACGGTTTTTTTAGTATGCGGCATTTTTGTCGGCAACAAAATTGTATCTTTGTTGTGTAATTCAAAAATCATATCATGACAGTAGTGAGCAGCGAAGAGTTCGCAAGCCATCAGGAAAAATATTTTGATATGGCGCTGAAAGACCAAGTAATTATCCAAAGAGGGGAAAATATGTTTATCGTCCGGAATTTCGTACCCGGTGACGAGCCGGACATCATTTTTGAGCCGGACGAGGATTTTCACAGGTCAATACCTATTGACGACGTAAGAGACAGAATAGTAGGTTATATTCGCAAGAAACATGCGCAATGAATGTGTATGCTATCCCGGAAGTGATAGAAGATTTAGAAAATCTTATCGATATTCTTTTCGAAAAAGGATATTTCGGTTTTGAAGATAAATCAGTCAATTACGTTGTCAGTCTGTTTGAAGACATTAAAAACAATCTTCCCAAAAAACTGAAAAAGCCGGCGCCCGAATATTTTTCCGATCGATACGGGAAAGGGCTTTACTATGTTACATTTAAGAAAAACAACCGTACGCAATGGTACGTATTTTTCAGAATGTATCGAATGGACGAGGAGCTATATTACCAAGTACGCTACATAACAAATAACCATACAGCGGCTCATCATTTACACAGGGATTGATGTTTTATCGAATTTTGAGCGTTTTGCGCAACGCGCGATATACCATTGTTTCCCGTTCATCCGTTATCCTTTCTTTCCGTATTCCGACGGCGTTACTCCGAAACTTTCCTTGAAGCATTTACGGAAATAGGCCAGATCGGAGAATCCGACCGCATACGCCACTTCCGAAACCGATGCTTCGCCTTGCTCCAAAAGCTGCGCGGCGCGTTTGAGACGGATGCTGCGGATGAATTCCTTAACGGTCATTCCGGTGAGCGCCTCAAACTTGCGATAAAGCTGCATGCGGCTTACACCCACTTCCAAAGCAAATTTTTCGATATCCAGGGCGGGATCGCCGATATGCGCTTCCACCACTTCCATGGCCCGTTTCAGAAACCGTTCGTTGGACGATGTGAGGGCGACTTGCGTGGGTTGCAGCACCATTTCCTGCGTGAACTTTTCACGGAGCGTTTTGCGCAGCGACAGTAAATTGTCCACTTTGGCTTTCAGAATACCGACGTCGAACGGCTTGGTCATGTAATCGTCGGCGCCGGCCTTCAATCCGTGAAGTTCCGAAGTTTTGGACGAAACGGCTGTCAGCAGAATGACGGGAATGTGCGAAGTGATCTCGTCTTTTTTGAGTTTCTTGCACAACTCTTCGCCGTTCATGCCAGGCATCAGCAAATCGGTGATGATGATATCGGGTATGTATTTGACGGCCAGCTCGAATCCTTGTTTTCCCGAAGCGGCTTCCAGCACATGGAAATCGTGCCGGAAAGCCGTACCGATGAATTGCCGCATGTCGACAGTATCGTCCACCACCAGCATATACTTCAACGGCGGGCGTTGTGTATCGTCGGTCATATCCGACAAATCGCCGATTTCTTCCGGAACGGCCGGGTCGGTCACCTGCAATTCGACGGGTTGCACCTGCGGGAACCGAAGCGTGAACGTGCTTCCGACGCCTTCTTCGCTGTTCACTTCGATTTCGCCTTTCATCAGCTTGGCGAAGTCGTTGGCTATCGCCAAGCCGATTCCGGTGCCGGTCGTTTGGTCGGCATTGTTCGATCGGAAAAAGCGCGAAAAGATTTGTTGGAGGTCTTCCGGGCGAATACCGATTCCCGTGTCTTTCACCGATATTTCGATGTCCTTTTCCGAAACCTGCAACGTTACCTCTATTTTACCGCCTTTTTTGGTAAACTTGAAAGCGTTGGATAACAGATTATTCACTATTTTCTCGATTTTTCCGGCATCCATCATGATCATGTACTCGGTCTTATCGGAAGTGAAAGTGAGCGCGATATTTTTTTCCGCAGACATGTAATTGAATGCCGACACCAAACCTTGCACGAAACGTACAATATCGCCCTGACTGTATTCCAACTCATATTTTCCCGATTCCAATTTTCGGAAGTCGAGCAACTGATTGATCAGTCGGAGCAATTGGCGGGCATTGCGCAGCACCGGTTCCAACCGCCGGTGTATTTCGGACGGCGTGTGCGTGTCTTGCAAAATTTGCTCCACCGGCCCGATGATGAGCGTGAGCGGAGTGCGTATCTCATGCGATATATTTGTGAAAAACTGCAATTTAAGCATGTCGATTTTGTGCAATTCGCGTGCTTTTGTCTTTTCCAAAACAAGTTCGTTACGCAAGTTGGCGCGACCGATGAAAAAGTTTGCCGCAACAATTACGACCATGCCGAAAGCCAAAAAACCCAAAAACCGGAACCACCATGTTTTCCAAAACGGAGGCAAAATATTGATAATGAGACTTGCGCCTTTGTCGTTCCATAATCCGTCACTGTTGGATGCTTTCACGCGAAACAGGTACTTTCCCGGATCCAAGTTGGTGTAAGTGGCTGTTCGTTTGCCGTAGATCCATTGATCTTCGAAACCTTCCAAACGGTAAGCATAACGATTTTTCTCCGATTTGGCATAGTCGAGCGCTGCAAACTCGATGGTGATCATGTTCTGACGATACTTCAGATTTACTTCCCGCGCCAGCGTGATGCTTTCCCGGAGAACATCCTTGTCTGCGGAGCCGATGGGCACCGATTGGTTGAAGATGCGGAAATCGGTAAACACGACGGGCGGAATATATTTATTTTGCCTTATTTTCAGAGGATTAAAAATGCTGACGCCGTTCAACCCGCCGAACAGCATTTCGCCCGAAGGCAAACGACAAAACGCGCCGTAGTTGAATTGATTGTTCTGCAAACCGTCTTCCTTGTAGTAGTTCGTGAAAGTCCTGTTGCGCGGGTCGAAACGCGACAATCCGTTGGCGGTGCTCACCCAAATGTACCCTTCCTCATCTTTCAATGTCGACCATGCAATGTCGTTGGCAATTCCTTCGTGTTCGGTGAAATATTCCAAAGCGCCTTTGTCTTTGTCGTACAGCGCAATACCCCGTCCGCGGATAGCGACCCAATAGAGGCCGTTGTCGGCGGGACAAAACGAACGCACTCTTTCCAGATGCCGAATGATCCTGTCCGTTTCGGGATTGAAAATCACCAATTCATCCTCGCCTCCGATCCAAAGATCGCCTTGCGCATCCTCGTCGATCCACCACGCCGTTTTGTTATGGAAAAGATGCTTGTAATGAATGAACCGGCCCGTTTCCGGCTCGAAACGATCGACCCCCATGTCGGTGCCCACCCAAATGCGGCCTTTGCTGTCGCGAAAAATGTTCCACACATGATTGTCGATGAGGCTCGAAGGATCGTCGGCGCTGTGCCGATATTGCGCCGTCACTTTCTTGCTCCGGGCATCCACCACATTGATGCCGCCCATGAAAGCGCCCACCCACACCCGATCGCCGAACGACAGGAATGCTTTGATGCAATCGGACGACATTCCGGCGTTTTCGCGCGTCAAATATCGAAAAGTGTTTGTCTTGCGATCCAGGATGTTGACGCCCCCGTCCTCTGTGCCGATCCAAATCTCGTCATCCGGCCCGGCACAGAATGCGTATACTTCGGCGTCGTTCAAATACCGGGAATTGTCGGGACGCGCTCCGTAATAGCGAAACGATTGCTTCTCGCTGATCCAATGACTGATACCGCCGCGCGTGCCGATCCAGACGTCGCCTTTCGCATCCACAAAAAGACTGTGTATCGAATTTTGCGTCAAGCTCGATAAATCGCCGTCGTCGTGCTTGAACGACGAAAACGTCCGGGTTTCCGGATCGTAAATATACAAACCGCCGCGCGTGCCGATCCAAAAATTACCCCGAAGGTCCTGCGCAATCGCGCGCACCGTCATGCTTCGCTCATCATTCTCATGCGCCTTGACCTTTTCGACGGAAATTTTTTTCGTATCGACGACATACGCTCCCGTGTGATAGGACCCGACCCAAACAGTTCCGGAACCGTCCCGGCAAAGCGATAAAATATCGTCGTCGGGATATGCCTTATCCGGCAAATCGATATGCCGCACAACCCCCGCGGCGGAGTTCAGATAATCCAGTCCTTTCTTGGTGCCGAGCCAAAGATTATTGTCGTCGTCAATCACTATCTTTCGGATAAAGTCCGAACGGATGGATTGGTCGTCGTCCGAACTGTACGAGAAACTCCGAACGGTTCCTGCTGCCTCCATCCCGAACAAGCCTGCGTCGGTAGCTACCCATAGCGTGCCGTTTTTATCTTCCTGTATGTCGTTAACCGAATAGGCTTTATCCTTCAGAGCAATGTACGTAAATGTTTCCGTCTGCTTGTCGAAACGGTTCAATCCGGCTTTCTCGGTGCCTACCCAAACGGCGCCGTTGCTGTCTTCGAATATGTCGCGCACCAGTTCGCCCTTGAGAGAACCAGGAGTCTGCTCGTCGTGGCGATAAACGGTAAAACCGTATCCGTCGAAACGGTTCAATCCCCGGTTGGTGCCGAACCACATCCAACCCGCCTTGTCCTGATAGATGCATTGCACCTGATTATTCGACAATCCGTCCTCCTGCCGGTAATGGTCAAAACTTGCCGTAATACCGGGGTTTTGCGCCGCAGCCGACAACAGAAACCCGCCCCGAATCATCGCCGCGCCGAGTATCGACACAATCATACGAGTTTTTATCTGCATAACGTTACTTTCAAAATTGACCATGTAAAAATACGGAAATTCCGGAAAAAAGCAAATGAGTTTCG
>JAVBRP010000103.1:0-8545 GCA_031547815.1 Bacteroidales bacterium
GAAGTCGGCGGATGATCTTTAGGAGTTGTCGGACGATGTTTAGAAGTCGTCGGATGACGTTTAGAAGTTGTCGGGTGACGTTTAGAAGTTGTCGGATGATCTTTAGGAGGTAAGAGGTAAAAAGTAAGAGATAAAAGGTAAAAGGTAAAAGCAGTTATATAATGTTTCGGAAAGCCCCGTTTATCGGGGCTTTTTTGCGATTTCCGACAAGGAATAAAGATTTCATGTAAAAATATTCTTCGGAAACCGACAATGTCAAAGGACGAGGTTATTTCCGCATTCCGGAAATACCCGGCGCCGGCGAGCAAACTGCTCCCGATCGCGGCTGCTTTGTCCGTTTTTTCTGCTCCCGCACGCATAGCATCGATACAAAATTACAATTTGCCGGCCCTACGGTGTTCCGGGATGCGCTTATTTTTCCGGTAATTGATTTACCTTTGCGTGTTATAAAGTCCGATTTGTTTTTAACGGCGGGTTTGTGCCGTACGATGTCGCCGAACGCGATTTTTCCTTAAAATCGGTCATCGGAATTTATGTAATAATAACCACATTGAAAGAATAGATTTTGAATACTTTAGGAACCATTTCGTGCGGGGTGCGTGCGCCGATCATCAGGCAGGGCGACGATCTCGTGAAGATAGTAACGGACAGCGTCATGAAGGCCGTGAAGGAAAATAACATTACTTTGAACGACCGAGATATTGTTTCCGTTACGGAGGCCGTTCTTGCCCGCGCGCAAGGCAATTACGCAAGCGTGGCGCAAATTTCCAAGGACATCAATAACAAGTTCGGGAACGAAACCGTGGGGCTGATCTTTCCCATTCTGTCGCGCAACCGGTTTTCGCTGTTGCTGAAAGCCGTCGCGCTCGGTGTCAAAAAGTTGGTGGTGCAGTTGTCTTACCCGGCAGACGAGGTCGGGAATCAATTGGTGAGCCTCGATTTGCTGGACGAGCACGGGATCAATCCCGCCGTTACGAATTTTACGGAAGACGAATTTCGCAAGCATTTTCCGGTAGTTTCGCATCCGTTCACCGGGGTCGATTACATCAAGTATTACAAGGAAATGAATCCGAATATCGAGATCGTTCTGTCCAACGACCCCGCGTATATTCTGAATTATTCGCCGTATGTGATCAATGCCGACATCCATACCCGCGAGCGCACGAAACGCATCCTTTTTAAAGCGGGCGCCAAGAAGGTGTACAGTTTGGCCGATTTGATGACCGAAAGCGTGGACGGCAGCGGTTTTCATCCGCAATACGGGCTTTTGGGAAGCAATCTTTCCGACACCGATACGGTAAAACTTTTCCCGCGCGAAGCAACGGAGTTTGCTTTGGCGTTGCAGAAATCGCTCGACGAAGCATCGGGGAAAAAGATGGAATGTATGGTCTACGGCGACGGCGCTTTCAAAGACCCCGCAGGCGGTATCTGGGAGCTTGCCGACCCGGTGGTAAGTCCCGGTTATACGCCGGGGTTGGAGGGCTTGCCCAACGAGATCAAGCTGAAATATGTCGCCGACAATGAGTTGAAATCTTTGAAAGGCGAAGAGGCGACGTCGGAAATAAAGAAGATCATTGCCGCGAAGAAAAAGCAGGAACAGAGTAATTTTGTTTCGCAAGGCACCACCCCGCGCCGTTTGGTCGATTTGATCGGAAGCCTTTCGGATTTGACAAGCGGCAGCGGCGATAAGGGAACGCCGATTATTCTTATCCGGAATTATTTCAAGAATTTTTCGGATTAAATATACTGCTCGTAATCAGGTTTTGTGCATTTGTATGACCTCTCTCCCCGACCCTCTCTCCACAAGAGAGAGGGAGACGCGTTTCTCGATCGGGTATTAAACCTCTCTCCCCAACCCTCTCTCCACAAGAGAGAGGGAGAAGTGTTTCTCGATCGGGTAGTAAACCTCTCTCCCCGACCCTCTCTCCACAAGAGAGAGGGAGACGCGTTTCTCGATCGGGTATTAAACCTCTCTCCACGACCCTCTCTCCGCAAGAGAGAGGGAGAAGTGTTTCTCGATCGGGTAGTAAACCTCTCTCCCCGACCCTCTCTCCACAAGAGAGAGGGAGAAGTGTTTCTCGATCGGGTTGAACCGTAAAACGTGATTTTCAAAAAGTCCATTTAACGGCTACCGTGGGCAACACGAATACTTTATCGCCGTAAAAGTTGTAATTGATCCCTATCTCGCTGCCGGCCGAGAAATGTTTCGCGGCGTTGAACCAAAACTGAGGTTGCGACATGACAACCGTTCTTTTGCCGCCGCGGTTTCCCGAAAAGTCTTTGTTCTCGGTCCATAAGTCCATATATCCGCAGATCGTGAAATATTTTCGGGGCGTGTCGTAATGCCAAACAACCGTCCATTGAACGTCGTGGCTTGTTTTTTCGAAAGCGTTGCATTTGTAGGCCAAATAGGTGTTCAGCTTGATCTTCGCCAACGAAAGCGTCCACGAAACACCGGCCAAATAAGCGTTGGGGATGCTCGTCGAGGCTACTCCTCCGTTGTATTCCAAGTGAACGGCAACAGGCGCTTTCCAAAACTTCAGATCGCGGGCTATTTCCCAATAGGCAGAGTTGATGCCGCCTTTTTTGCCGGCGTAAGTCATATCGACGAAGAAGAATGTGGAGCCTCGACGGTCGGGCCGAAACATTTCAACGGTGGTCAGCAGGAAATTCTTGCCGGCGAAATCGGATTCCGAGTTTTCGGACAGCGTGTGTCGGAAATCGTAATGTAATTGAATGTTTTGGGCGGAAACGATGAATGCGGGGACAATCAACAAGAAAATAGCGAATACTCTTTTGCACATACCGGTTTTGCGTGTTTTGGGCTGCAAATATCGGAAGAATAGTCGAATATTGTGTTGTATGGATTTGTAAATTTTCATGAGCATAATATCTCTCAAGCGCGGTTGTGTGTTTGTGTTTTTTCTCGCCGACGGTAAGTGTATACCGCGAGAAACATAAAAAATGATCAAAAAAATGTATCATCGACTGCAACCTTTTACCATTTTTGCATCATAATATCGGAAAACGGGAATCGTTTTTGTGAAAGATCGATCGAAATAAGATGAATGAATCGGAATTTTGGGATGCGGCTTACCGCGAAAATGCCCCCGCACTGTCGGGCGTGTTGCGGCGCTATGTGTCCGATACCGCCGTTGCGCAGGATTTGCTGCACGAAGTGTTTATCGCGGCTATATGCAAGCACGCCGCATACTCCGGCAAAGGCAGCTTCGAAGGGTGGTTGCATCGCATTGCGGTCAACACGGCGTTGATGTATTTGCGCGGCGAAAAGAACAGGCGCATGTCGTCGGAAGCGCTGCTGCGGGTGGCCGATGACGATGCTTCGGAAGTCGAACGGGTCGATGATGCGCGAACGGCCATCGAGGAAGCCGAGTTTTCGGACGAGGAGCTGTTGTCGGCCATCGACCGCCTGCCCGATCATCACAAAGTGGTATTCAACATGTATGTGATGGACGATTTCTCGCACAGGCAGATCGCCGCGGAGCTGAATATATCGCCCGGAACGTCGAAATCGCATTTGGCGCGGGCACGAAAGAAAATTCAACAATATTTATATGACGACGCTTTGAACAGGAAAAGGAAAAAGTATGCGAAACGGGCATCGGTGTTTTTGTTGCTTCCCGGAAAAACGCATTTCATCGATCGGCTTTATCGCGCGCGGTTGTCGGACTTAACGCTTCCGCCGCCGAGCGATATAAGTTTTTTGTCAACGGCATTGGAGCAAAGCGCCGGTTCGGCGGTTTCGCAAGCGGCGGCGACTACGGCCGCGCAAGCGGTTTCGCAGGTCGCGTTTTGGGGAAGCAAGCTGTCGTACGCGGTGGTGTGTTGCGGTACGGCTGCCATTACGGGTACAGTTTGTCGGCTGACGATGAGCGAATCCGGTACGTCGAATCGCGGCAAAGAAAGCGTTGCGCCGACGGATGTCCGAACGCATTCGCCCAACCCCGGCGACGAAAATTCCGTTTTCGATGCCGCAAATCATGAGGCTTTCGTTCAAACGGATTCGGTATCGGAACCGATCGATACGACCGTATCGGAAGAGTCGTTCCGCCGCGACGAACAAGCGGAATCGATGTTTGCGCCCGCAGCGAGTACGCATTCCGCATCGACATCGCCGGCAGCATCAAAATCCGAATCGGAACCGACATCGGGATTTCCGGCGGAAAAAGTTTCCGGCAACGGCACACAAACCGCAACGGGCAAAAAGCCGGGCGAACCCGTGGTGGTGAAAAAACAGATTATTCAACATCAAACCGTTGTGGTTCGCGACACCATTGTGATACACGAATGAAACAAACTTTTCTCGTCTGTTTTGTCTGCTTGCAAGTTTGCGCGTCGGCTTTCGGCCGGCTTGCCGGGCGCGACACCATTTATGTGTACGAAACGGTGATTGTGTACGACACGTTGGTGATACACGACACTGTCAGGATCGGCAAGGCTTTGAACGCTATTTCCGCAGCGCCGGTCGAAAAAAAGAGCGCTTTTTTTACACCTCCTGCTGCCACCTTTTCGGAAAACGGCATCATACTTCATGAAAACAAGAATCAAAAAAAATCAAAAATCATGAAGTTGAAAAACATACAATATGCAAGTTATTTGAGCGCGTTCATCATGACGGCGCAAAGCATGGTCGATTTGTCGGCGCAAGAAACGCAACCGGACGGCGATCCGAAATCTTTTCCCGCGCAAATGAGTATCGTTTACCCGATGACCACGCAGGGAAGCCGAACCGTCGATTATCGGTACAATTTTTCGTTCAATCTGTTCTCGGGCAAAGTCGGAGCGGTGACGGGGCTGGAGTTCGGCAGTTTTTTCAATCGTGTAGAGAAGGATATGACCGGCGTGCAGGTCAGCGGGTTGTTCAATCTGACGCACGACGTGGTCGGGCTGCAATTCGGCGGGTCGGGCAATGCTTCCAAAACCGTGAAGGGTGTTCAGATCGGCGGGTTGGGCAATGTTACCGGCAGCGTTACGGGCTTGCAATTCGGCGGAATCGTTAACATCGGCGAAAGCGCAAAAGGCGTGCAAATAGGCGGAATAGCGAATATTACGGGCGATGCGAGCGGGTTTCAATTCGGCGGGATCGTCAATCTGACCGAGCAAAACACCGGCATTCAAATCGGCGGAGTTGCCAATGTCGCCAACGAGGGTAAAGGTTTCCGTTTTGCGGGAATCACCAATTTGAGCAAAAAGCATCAAGGAGCGCAATTGAGCGGCGTGGCCAATGTTGCGGGCGAAAGTTCCGGATTTCAATTTGCGGGCGTTGCCAACGTGAACGACGAAGTGTCGGGCGCAAGCATCGGCGGGGTGTTCAACCGAACGGGAACCTTGAAGGGCTTCCAATTCGGGATTGTTAACGTTACCGATACGATCGAAAAAGGATTTTCGATGGCGATCGTCAATATCGTCAAAAAAGGTTTTTACGTCGCATGGGAGTTGTCGTTCGCCGATTACATGAACGCGGGGTTGAGCTGCAAAGCGGGAATCCGGAAGTTTTATACGATCTACTCGATCGGCGCCAATTTCATCGAGGACAAACTTTGGGTGGCGGGCATCGGTTTCGGTAACCGCACCGCGCTTGGAAAACGAATCGATTTTCAACCGGAAATCATGTCTTACAGCTACCTCCCGAACGATTTCAAAAACGTGCAATCTACTTGGGCCGCTCATCTGAAATTGGGTTTCATCTATAATATATCCGACAAACTCGGTATTCTGGTGGCTCCGAGCATTTATCAACTCAGCGGCGATTTCGAGACCGGGTCGGATGCATACAAAGTAAGCTCCGTATCGCCTTTTTGGTCGCACACCGGCAATTCGTACAAGAATTCGGTCGGTGCGGGGATCAGCGTCGGGTTGATATTGCGGTAAGAAACAAGATTGCGGATACGAATCATATTTCCCGCAAGTATGTCCGACGTTGGAAGGGCGCTTGCGGGAAATTATTTTTCGAGTTTCGAAAGAGCTTTACTTCACGCGAAGTTATTTTACCTTCGTCAAGCTCGGTTGTGCTTTGCGCCTTGCCGTCTTTGCGTGATGACTCTCTCGCAAAGGCGCCGAGGCGCGAAAATGAATACCGCAGAACTTGACCGCGCAAAGCATAATATCGCGACGGATTTGTATACGATCGGCATATTATTCATATCATGATAGATTATTATGCGGGAATGTGTAATTTTGCCGTGAAAATTATTCGATCGTAATAATGACCTGTTGGCGCTTGATCTTAAAAATATTGATGTGGGGAGTAATGGCATCCTTGGGTTGGATGGCGCTTTCCTGCGACGAGTTTTGCGAAGATGAAAATCGCACGGCCGTGGTGGTGAATTTTTACAGCATCAGTACCGACCTGCAAATAACGGTGCCGAAAATGACCATTCGAGGCGTCGGCAACGACAGCGTACTGTATCGCGTTAAAGATTTGTCGTCGGCGTTGTGCCCTCTGAATCCCGCCGGCGATACCACCAGATACATATTCCAAAACGACACGAACGGCATCGATACCGTTACGTTCATCTACACGCGCCACAACGGTTTTATTTCATCCGAATGCGGATGCGTGAGCTTTGCCGAGATCGCAAGCGTAGACACGACCACACATGCCATCAGAAATATAAAAGTAACCAATCCGAGCGTAACTACGGTCAGTTACCGCCAAGGCGTTATCAATGCGGAAAATATCAGGATTTATTATTAGCCTTTTGCTGTTGCTGCCCTTGTTGTGTAAGGGGCAGGACACTGTTCGCTATCCCATCAATGCGATGAAGGGGATACGCATCGGGGTGGATATATCCAAGCCTTTTTTGCCGTTGATCTACAACAACGAACGCATGGGATTCGAGGTGACGGCCGACATGCACGTCAAAGGCAATTTTTTCGGCGTGGCCGAAGCGGGCTGGCTGCGCGTGAATTTGGACAGAGATACGGCGTATCACTATAAATCGAACGGTATGTACGCGAAGATCGGTACCGATTATAATTTATTGAAATCGCGACGGCCTTTCAGCAACGATCTTGTGTACGCGGGCGTTCGGTACGGATTTTCACTTTTCAACGAGGAAGTCGACAATATCACCATTCCGGGCTTCTATTGGCCCGATGTTCCGGGACAAAGCATCCCGCGGCACACACTGACGGCGCATTGGGTGGAAATGTTGCTCGGCGTGAAGGCAGAAGTTCTCAAGAATTTTTATGTCGGTTTGACCTTTCGGTTCAAGTTCAAGATCATATCGCCCAAAGACGATTATTCCACCCCGTATGTCATTCCCGGATACGGCGACGCCGATTCGGGATATGCGCTCGGGCTGAATTATTACCTGTCCTACAATATTCATTTTTAAAGCGGCTTTTGCCGGATTTCGCTTTTGCGGTATGACCAGAATAGGCATTCTTTCCGACACACACGGTTTCGTCGAGCCTAAATTGTTCGATTTCTTTGCGTCGTGCGATATGTTGCTTCATGCGGGCGACATCGGCAATTGCGAAACGGCGGAAGCGCTTTCGGCTTTCAAGCCGCTGGTTGCCGTTTACGGAAACATTGACGGCGCCGACCTGCGTGCCGTTTATCCCGAAGTGCAACGATTCGATTGCGAAGGTGTCGACATTCTGATGACGCACATCGGCGGTTACCCCGGGCGCTACGACCGCAAGATATACCCCGTATTGAAAAGCCACCCGCCGCAATTGTTTATTGCGGGGCATTCGCATATCTGCAAGGTGATGTACGACAAATCGCTGCATTTCCTGCATATCAACCCCGGCGCTGCCGGCAACAGCGGGATACATTACGTAAAAACCGCCGTGCGTCTCGTCATCGACGGAAGCAATATGAAGGATTTGGAGATATTCGAATTGCCGAGAAAAAAGAATTTAGTTTAAAGTTTCAGGTTTAAAGTTTCAGGTTGTTGTGACCTCAACTAAATCTCTCAACTCTATTATTGTTTTCTATTCTCTTTATTCTGTTTTCTACCTTCTATTTTCTAAAATCTGCCTTCTAACCTCTGCTCTCTAACCTCAAACTCCTACTTTGTTTCCCCCTTCGGGGGCTAGGGGGCTGTGCAATCCGCATTCTTTATGGCTGGATTCCCACCACCATCTTCCTGCCCTGATGACTTCTCCTTCTGCAATAGCTCTCGTGCAAGGGGCGCAGCCGATGCTTACAAATCCTTTTTTGTGCAATGCATTTTCGGGTACATTATTCTGATCAATATATTTTTGAACATCGTCTAAACTCCATTTCAATAAGGGATTAAATTTTATGATATTGAAATGAGCATCGTATTCAAAGGCTGTCAAACTGTTTCTGTTTTCCGACTGTTCGGCACGTAAACCGGTGATCCAAATTTCATTTCCTTTCAAAGCTTTGGTCAACGGCGCTACTTTTCGAATAAAACAGCATTCTTTTCTGTTTTCCACCGACTCGTAAAAGCTGTTTGGACCTTTTTTATTCAACAAATTTTCCACTGATGCCGCTTCCGGAAAATAAACTTCGATCTGTTTTTTATACTTTTTTAATGTCTTATGA
>JAVBRP010000200.1:0-10590 GCA_031547815.1 Bacteroidales bacterium
GTAGTAATCTTGCAGCAGAGCCAGATCGCGCGCTTGCGACGAGGGATTGCAGCTCACGTAGACAATTCTTTTCGGCATCGCAAACAATAATGCTTCGATGACTTTCGGGTGAACTCCGGGACGCGGCGGATCGAGCACTACGACATCGGGCGAACCGTGTTGCCGAATGAAATCGACGGTAAATACATCTTTCATGTCGCCCGTGTAGAAAAGCGTATTTTTGATCCCGTTGATCGCCGAATTATATTTTGCGTCCTCGATGGCTGCTTCGATACATTCCACGCCGATCACTTTCTTGGCCCGCGAAGCGAGGAAATTGGCTATGGTTCCCGTGCCGGTATACAAATCGTACACGGTTTCCTTTCCGGTCAATCGCGCAAAGTCGCGCACCGTTTGGTAAAGACGATATGCCTGTTTGGAATTGGTCTGGTAAAATGATTTCGGCCCTACCTTGAATTTCAATCCTTCCATTTCCTCCATGATATGAGGCGCGCCTTTGTACAGTTGCACCTCAAGATCGGCAAAACTGTCGTGCGGCTTGGGATTGACCACGTACATGAGCGAGGTCACTTCGGGAAACTTTTTCCACACGAAGTTCAGCAACTTTTCGCGCATGGCCGTATCCTCATGGTGAAAATTGATGATCACCATCACTTCGCCGGTCGACGAGATACGAATTACCAACGTCCGCAGGAAACCTTCGTGGCTGCGCAAGTCGTAAAACGGCATGTTTTCCTGCAAAGCGAATTCGCGTACCGCCGTTCGGATGGCATTCGACGGGTCGGGCTGCAAATGGCATTTTTTGATGTCCAGCACCTTGTCGAACAATCCCGGTATATGGAATCCCAGCGCATTGCGGTCGGCAATCTCCGTTTCCGACCGAATTTCGTCGACGGTGAGCCAACGGTTGGACGAAAAAGTAAATTCGAGCTTGTTGCGGTAAAAAAAGGTGGGATCGGCCGCCAACACGGGCGCTATTTTCGGAATATCCAATTTGCCGATGCGCACCAGGCAATCCGATACATTTTTGTGCTTGAAAAGAAGTTGCTGCTCGTAATCGAAATCCTGCCGGCTGCATCCGCCGCACACTCCGAAGTGCGCGCATACGGGTTCGACGCGAAGATCGGAGTATTTGACAAACCGCACGGGAACGCTTTCTACATATCTTTTCCGCTTCCGGGTAACGTTCACATCAACAATATCGCCGGGAACGGCATGCGAAACGAACACCACCAAATCGCCGGCTTTGCCCACGGCTTTCCCGTCGTCGGCAATATCCGTCACAAGGACGTTTTCTATAATTTCTTGCGGTTTGTTTTTTCTTGACATGAAATATTACAACAAAAAGAAAATGCCGAGCATCACCGAAAAACCCAACAGCACGCCCGCGTAATATTGTCCGGGCGTATGCGCGTTGAGCCGTATGCGTGCATAGCCGACCACGCCCGACAAAATAATGGATATTAATAATACGGGGAACACCGTGAACGATATGGCGGTCAAAGCGGCCAACATTCCCGTGATTCCGCCGATGCCCACGCCGTGTATGCTGATTTTCCAACCTACGGAGATGATCGAAGTCAAAAACACCGCAACGGCAGATGCCAGCACAAATTTCTGGATCATGAAAGGCGTGTGCAGGCTGTGCAACGTGCGGTAGGCAATGTAATAAAATATGGCGGTAAGAACCAGCGGAATAATACGTTCGCGACGTTCCGAAATATAGAAATTACTGATCCAACGCTGCGTCCGATAGAAAAGCAGCAAAACGACCGGCATGGCCAGGGTGCACAACCCCACGATCATCAAAATGATCTTCTTCGCTTCCGCGGGAAGCATGGTGATGTACAACCCCGAAAAGAATAAAATGAACAGGGTGCCCGCAACCGGCATCAGCAGCGGATGAAACACAAACGACAAGACATTGGGTAACGCCTTGTCATTGATGATTGACTTCGTCGAGCTCGCAGGCTCGGTTGTCGATTGATTATTTTTGGCCGAAATGATTCTCACTTCAAATATCGGTGATTTGCTTATATAATCGGGTTAATTCTTCATCCAAGAAATTTTCTTTTTCAGACTTGTCGTAAATAGCCGAGAGATACACTGTCCCTTCAATAACTTTAATATATGAAATAATTCGTGCACCTGCCGATTTTCCTTTTCCTTTGGAACTGATCATCATTCGATGCTTATAGAAATCATTTCCCAAAGGTATTCCTCCTTGTAACGGATCACTTGCAAGTTGGGCAATAAAAAGACTCAGATCATTCTTTAATGATGGATATTTTTTTGACAAACGTTTAGATTGTTTATCAAAAACAGGAATCGTAGAAACGTTATAGCTCATCCAGTAAATCTTGAACCGGTCGAGCCTTGAGTTTCCCTTGTTCAACTAATCGCAGTTCGATTAATGCTTCTTTCAATTCTTTTATGGCAAGGGATGCGGAGCTATTGCTTTCCAATTCAGCCAATTCTTTATGTCTTTTTTTGAGCTTGGCCCAATCGCTGATAGGAATAAATACTCCCGTCGCTTTACCTTTACTGTCTTCGACTACTTGTATCTTCATCCCAATAGATTTATTTAAATTAAATATAATGATTGTCCGATATAATGCCTAAAGATGTCTCCATTCCGCATGCTACGCAAGCTTCAGTCGACATGACGGCGCATTCAGAGGTATGGAGGGGGGAAAGAAAGGTTGTTGGGAGGCTTCGCCGAACGCCTGAACCACTGCTTTACTTCTTACCTCTTATCTTTTACCTCTTACCTCTAAAGCTCCTTCCGCAACCGCGCCACGGGAATATTCAACTGTTCGCGGTACTTGGCTACGGTACGGCGTGCGATTTGGTAGCCTTTTTCTTGGAGAATGGCCGCCAACTCGTCGTCGGTAAGCGGTTTGCGCTTCGACTCGCCTTCCACGCATTCCTGAAGGATTTTCTTGATTTCGCGTGTGGACACTTCTTCGCCCGAATCGGTTTGCAAGCCTTCCGAGAAGAAAAACTTCAACGGGAAGATGCCGAACGGCGTTTGCACGTATTTGCTGTTGGCTACGCGCGACACTGTGGAAATATCCAATCCGGTGGCATCGGCAATGTCTTTCAATATCATGGGGTTGAGCAAGGCTTCGTCGCCGCCGCTCAGGAAATAATCCCGCTGATAGTCGATGATCGCTTCCATCGTGTGCATCAACGTGTTTTGACGTTGCTTGATGGCATCGATGAACCATTTTGCCGAATCGAGTTTTTGTTTTACGAAGCTGACAGCCTCTTTGTTCTGCTTGTCCGCCTTGTTTTTGCTGTAGGCATCGAGCATATCGCTGTACATACGGCTTACCCGCAATTCGGGAACGTTGCGCGAGTTCAGCGAAAGTTGCAGCGTGCCGTCTTTATTTTCGAGCAGGAAGTCGGGAATGATGTGCTCGGCCACCTTGTCGGACTGGAACGATCCGCCCGGCTTGGGGTTGAGTTTCAGGATTTCGGCGACGCCGTTTTTCAACTCGTCTTCCGTAACACCCAACCGCGATATGATCTTATCGTAATGCTTTTTGGTGAATTCGTCGAAATGATGGGTCAATATCGCTTTGGCCAACTTTATTTCGGGTGTTTCTTCCTTTTGGTTCAATTGCAGCATCAGGCACTCTTTCAGGTCGCGAGCGCCCACTCCGGGCGGATCGAATTCCTGAATGACTTTCAATACATCCTCCAATTCCTCTTCGGTGGTTTCGATTCCCATCGAAAAAGCCATATCGTCGGACACGGCGTCGAGCTTGCGGCGCAGATAGCCGTCGTCGTCGATATTTCCGATCAGGTATTCGGCCAACATTTGCTGCCGGTCGGTGATGTTGCGCAACCCGAGTTGCGATTCCAACTGATCGTGAAAACTTCCGGCCACGGAGAACGGTATTTCCGTTTTCTGTTCTTCCTTGTTGAAATTTTTCGCGCTCAGCTTATAAAGAGGCGTATCGTCCGCAGTCAAATACTCGTCGATAGACAAATCCTTGTTATCGGCGGCTTCCTCCCTTTGCGAAGTGCTGTCGTCGGCATCGTCGGAAGTTTTGTCGCGCCCTTCTTCCAGAGCCGGATTTTCCTCCAACTCTTCTTTGATGCGTTCCTCCAACTGCATGGTAGGTATCTCCAGCAACTTGATCATTTGTATCTGTTGCGGCGATAACTTTTGTATGAGTTTTTGCTGTAGGCGCTGGTTTAACATTGCTGCATTTTTGATTTTAATTTTTGATTGCTCTACATTATCATATACGTTGATAACGCGACAAACGTTACAATCGTATTCAAAAATCGATCAAGCATAAATGTTTTGATTATCAATTCCGAATCGTTTCTATCATGTAAACAACCCCGATCGAAAATGATCCATCAAAAATCAAAAATTACTAAAATTCGGCGTTCTTGGGCGTTCTCGGGAAAGGAATCACGTCGCGGATGTTGGCCATTCCCGTAACGAAGAGCACCAGCCGTTCGAAACCCAGCCCGAATCCGCTGTGCGGCGCAGTGCCGAATTTGCGGGTTTCGAGATACCACCACATGTCCTTCTCGGGAATGTGCATCTCGTCGATACGCGCTTTCAACTTACCGTAATCTTCTTCGCGTTGCGAACCGCCGATGATTTCGCCGATTTTCGGGAAAAGCACGTCCATGGCGCGCACCGTACGGCCGTCGGCATTCTGCTTCATGTAAAAAGCCTTGATTTCGCGCGGGTAATCGGTCAGGATGACGGGTTTCTTGAAATGCTGCTCTACTAAATAGCGTTCGTGTTCCGATTGCAGATCGACACCCCAAGCGACGGGAAATTCGAATTTCTGTCCCGACTTTTCCAGTATTTCGATCCCTTCGGTGTAGGTCAAACGCACAAAATCGTTCTCGATCACGAAACGCAGGCGATCGATCAATTCCTTGTCGTACATTTTGGCCAAAAAATCCAGATCGTCCGCACAACGCTCCAGCGCGTATGTGATGAGATATTTCAGGAAATCTTCCGCCAGATCCATGTTTTCCTTGATTTCGTAAAACGCCATTTCGGGTTCTATCATCCAGAACTCCGACAGATGGCGCGGCGTGTTCGAATTTTCGGCGCGGAACGTAGGGCCGAACGTGTATATCTGGCCCAATGCCAACGCGCCCAACTCGCCTTCCAATTGCCCCGAAACGGTAAGGTTGGCCGAACGTCCGAAAAAGTCCTGCGCATAATCCACAGCGCCTTCGGGCGTTTTCGGAACCCGATCCAAATCCAGCGTCGTTACGTGAAACATCGAGCCGGCGCCTTCTGCATCCGAACCCGTAATGATGGGCGTATGCAGATAGAAAAATCCGTTGTCGTTAAAATATTTATGGATGGCGTAGGCCATGGCGTGACGAATGCGGAACACGGCGCCGAAAGTGTTGGTGCGCGGCCGCAAGTGCGCTATTTCGCGAAGGAATTCCAACGTATGCCCTTTCTTTTGCAGAGGATAAGTTTCGGCATCGGCCGTGCCGTACAACGTAATGTTGTCGGCATGTATTTCGACGTTTTGTTCCTGTCCTTTCGACTCCACCAGCTTCCCGACCACGGCAATACACGATCCCGTGGTGATTTGTTTGAGCAACGTTTCGTCAAAAGCGGCAACATCGGCCACCACCTGCAAATTATGGATAACGGAACCGTCGTTGAGCGCCAAAAATGCCACATTTTTGTTTCCGCGCTTGGTGCGTACCCATCCTTTTACCAGTACCTCGCTGCCGAAAGCGGTAGAGCCGAGTATATCCTTGATTTTATGTCTTTCGCGATATTCCATCTATTCTTGTAATATTATTCTTGCCGCAAAAGTAAAACTTTTTGCGCGTTTTTCCATTCCCGCGCGCAATTTTAGGCTCCTTTGCGTGTTGCGTAAGCAAAATATCGATTTGCCCGTAACAATTATTACCATCCGACGTTTATAATGTATTGATTAAAACCTTACTTTTGTTCCGAATAAAATCACATCGGTGAACACTCGACACAGGTTGTCTTATTTTCAATTCAATACATAAAATAGCGCCTGCCGATCTGCCGATTTTAAAGCAATCGAAAATCATCAACCGAGCTTGCAAGCTCAACGTAGTTAATCAAATCGACAATTACTTATCATGTCTTTCGGATATAAAATACTTTACGCGCTGTGTTGGTTATTGGCTTTTTTGCCGCTCCGGTGCCTTTATCTGATCTCCGACTTCGTTTTTTTGATCGTGTGTTACGCGGTACGCTATCGCAGGGAGGTAGTGATGAAGAATTTGAGAAATTCGTTTCCCGAAAAAACGGACAAGGAGCTTCGGCAAATCGCCCGCAAATTCTATCGTTTTATATGCGATCTCTTCATCGAAACGTTGAAAGTGATTCATGTAGGCACCGACGAGATACATCGCCGCATTCATTACAGCAACCCCGAAATGTTTGACGATCTGTACAAAAAGGGCAAACAGATATTTTTTGCAACGGGGCACTACGGCAACTGGGAGTGGTTGGCTACTTTGGAACATACCATTCCGTACCACCATGCCACGCTGTATCAACCGTTGAACAACAAGTTCTTCGATAAGTTTTTCTACGATTTGCGGACCAAATACGGCACGGACGCCATCCCTTCGGCATCATCCGTACGCGCCATCAACCAATACCGTATGGATAACAGGATGACCGCCTTGTGTTTCCTGTCCGACCAATCGCCCATGAAGCACATGATCCATTACTGGACTACTTTTCTGAACCAAGAAACGCCGATGTTTTTGGGTCTCGAAAAGTTGGCCCGGAAATACAATACCGCAGTGATATATTATGAAGTGCGGCGCGTGAAACGGGGATATTACGTGGTGGATACCACGTTGATCACCGAAAATGCGGCCGAAACCGAAGAAATGGAAATCACCGACAAACACGTTTCGCTGTTGGAACAAACCATCCGGCGCAACCCGCAATATTGGCTGTGGTCGCACCGAAGGTGGAAACATAAGAAAGAATAGTTTAAAGTTTGAAGTTTAAAGTTTAAGGTTGGGCAAAGCCTCGTAACTTTAATCCTGAAACTTTAAACTTTAAACCTCAAACCTGAAACTTTAAACTCAATAAAGTAAAATGGATTTTTCAAAAATACCTTCGCCCTGTTACGTGATCGACGAATCGTTGCTGATCGCCAATATGGAATTGGTTCGGGACGTGGCCGCAAAAACCGGCACGGAGATTATCCTTGCCCTGAAAGGATTTGCCGGGTGGGGCGTTTTTCCGTTGATGAAGCCTTACGTTAAAGGCGTTTCGGCCAGTTCGATACACGAAGCCCGGTTGGCTTTCGAGGAAATGGGAATGCGGGCGCACACCTATTCGCCCGCCTACACCGACGCCGATTTCGACACCATTTTGAAATACAGCGAACACGTTACATTCAATTCGTTGGCGCAATACGAGCGCTTTCGCGAAAAGGTTTTTCGATACGACCGTACCGTGGCGATGAGTTTGCGGGTCAACCCCGAGCTTTCGCTGGTCGATACGGCGCTGTATAACCCGAGTTCGCCCGGCTCGCGGCTCGGACTGACGGCCGATCAAATCGGAGACGTTTTACCCGACGGAATCGAAGGGCTGCATGTTCACGCATTGTGCGAATCGTCGGCCGAAGCCACAAAAAACCTGATCGATACGACGGAAGAACGTTTCGGCCGTCTGTTTCCGCAGATCAATCAACTCAATATCGGCGGCGGCCATTTGATGACGCGCAAAGGTTACAATAAGGAGCTTTTGATAGACACTTTGCGGGCGTTCCGCAAAAAATATCCGCACATTAGGCTGATTCTCGAACCGGGCGCGGCTTTCGTGTGGGAAACGGGCGTTTTGGCGGCTACCGTCGAGGATATTGTCGAAAACCACGGCATCCGCACGGCCATTCTCAACGTGTCGTTCACCGCGCACATGCCCGATTGTTTGGAAATGCCTTACAAACCGCGCATTCGCGGCGCTTCCGATCCGCGAGGAAACAAAGTTGCCTGGCGGATCGGCGGCAACAGTTGCCTGGCGGGCGATTTTATGGGCGATTGGTCTTTCGATGAAGAACCGCACGTGGGGATGCGCGTCGTATTCGAGGATATGATTCATTACACGATGGTGAAAACGACCATGTTCAACGGCGTGCCGCATCCGTCGATAGGTACATGGAGCGACGGGAACGGTTTTACGTTGCTGAAAAGTTTCGGTTACGAGGATTATAAAAACAGAATGTCTTGATATTCCGACAGAAAAATATGCGACTTCGCGTCCTGCTCATCGCGCTTGCCGGCCTTTCCTTCGCGACCGTTCGGGCACAGCCGTGGAAGGATTTCAAATACAAGTTCATCGCCAAAGTGATGAGCGCCGACAGCGCCGTAGTTATTCCGAATTGCCACGTGCTCAACAAAACCCAAAAAATGGGAACGGTGAGCGACGAGTACGGCAGTTTCACCATCACGGCCAACGTGAAAGACAGCTTGGAATTCAGCGCCATCGGCTACGCAAAGCTGACCATTGCGGTGCACGATTCGATGTATACCAACACGCGCGTGGTGCGGCTGAAACCGACAACATACGCGCTGAGCGAAGTGAATATCGGCCTTTTCTCCACCTACGACCGTTTCAAGCGCGATGTGATGAACACAAGGGTTGAACCGCTCGGATGGAGCATCGACCCGATCAGCAAATTCGAAATATATACGCCTCCGTTGCCGGGGCAAGGCGGCATCAACATCCCGGGCTTGGGAAGCCCCGTGACATTTCTTTACAACCTGCTGAGCAAAGAAGGCAAGCAGATGCGGCGGTATATCGACGTGATCAACGGGACGGCGGATCATGTCATCATCGGCGAAAAATTCAACGGACTGATCGTGTACCAGCTCACGGGTTTGAAGGACGACGAATTGATCGCTTTCATGTCGTCGTGCATGTTCACCAAAGAATATCTGCTGTTTGCTTCGCAACAGGATATCAATCGGAACATCATGCTGAGATACGGCGAGTATCTGAAGCATAAACGGGAAACCGGAGAATGAAGAACGAAGAATGAAAAGTGAAAAATGAGGAAATTGCGGGTTATTATTCAAAGTAATTTAATGAAGTATTCTATTGAACCATTTTACCCCCGACCCCTAAAGGGGAGTTTCGGTATACCGCGCTTTGCGATAGTCCCCTTTAGGGGATTGCCTTCGGCGAGCTCGCAAGCTCGGTTTAGGGGTAAAAACAGAATTAGAATATTAAAGAGTTCAATTCTTTTTTTGATGTTGTCGATGCTTGCCGGTTCCGTCCGGGCTTACCGGATCGAAGTTACGGTTGCCGGACAAGCCGATACGCCGATCTTTCTGGCGGGATATTACGGCGAACGCATATCGGTGATCGATTCCGCGCGTACGAATGCCGACGGGAAAGCGATTTTCGCCCGCGACGTCGATCTGTGCCCGGGAATATACACGCTGGCGATTCCGGGAAAACTGTCTTATGACATATTGACGGACGGCGGGCAAACGCTGAGCATCGATATCCGGGCCGATAATAAAGCGCGAATAACGGGCGATGCATCGTCGGCCGCATACGCCGAGTACCTTACGCTGCCGGAATCACGCCCCGGCAAAGAACAAGCCGTCGCGTATCGCCGACAGACGATCGGGCAACATCCCGAAACGTTTCTTGCCGCGTACTTCACGGCGATGCAACCCGTCGAAGCGGACGATGCGGCGACCGACGACCCCGCGCAAATGATGAAAGCGTACCAATATCGCCGGCGACATTTTTTCGATCATTTCGACTTGTCGGATGTCCGTTTGTTGCGCACACCGCTGTATCACGAAAAGGTGCAGTATTACATCACCAAATTCGTTACCCAACAGGCAGATACCTTGATACATATCGCCTACCGGATGTTGGAACGCGCTTCGGGCAACGGCGAAACATTTTTCTATATGTCCGATTTTCTGATCGATTTCAGCTTGCGCAGCAAGATAAAAGACATCAATAAACTGCACAACTTCCTGATGCGCAACAGAGATATGCTCGGCGTTAAAGCATACACGGCGCTTTCGGCAAAGTCGAAGATCAATTATTTCAAACTCCCCGACGAGAATGCGTGGCAAACGCGCTTGGAGAATATGCCGCTGACAGACGCCGACGGCTTGGTTTTCGACCCGAAGTCGATAAAAAGCAAATACAGGATACTTTATTTTTGGAAGCCCGATTGTCCGCGTTGCGTGGCCGATGCGGCGCGATTCCGGTCGGTGCTGAATAAATACCGTTCCAAATCGTGTTTCGGAATCGCTGTCAATACCGAAAAGGATGTACGGCAACCCGACAACCGGATTTTGGCCTACGAGCCTTTATGCGTCAACGTTTCGCTCGGCGACATGTCGCAATGCGCCCGTATCTTTTTCGCCGGCATGTACGCCAAAATCATCGTCACCGACACGGCAGGCAACATGATCGGCATTTTCGGATCGGCCGCCGCTTTGGATAATTTTTTGATGCGGCTTTGAAGATTCCGAATTCAATGTCGCTTAGGGATGAAAACAAAATAATATTCCCGCTTCTCTCAAAGGATTTACAGATGTCTCCACTCC
>JAVBRP010000129.1:0-2530 GCA_031547815.1 Bacteroidales bacterium
GAACGCGGATGACGCCGATTTAACGGATTTTCACGACTCTGCTTGATTCTTAACTACTAATGCATTAACTTCAACGATACAACTTACGCACTCGATACCGTAAACTTCACGGGTATCGTTCCTTTCACTTTTATTCTGTATCTCGACATTTTCAGCCCGAACGGAAAATCGGGTTGACCGGATATTTCATTCTATCAGGTTACGGCGACATTTCGAATTGCGAAAATAAAATGAATCCGTATTTTTGTGCTTGTTTTGTCAAGAAATCGAATCTTTACAATAAAAGATGACTGAACGGAACATGCACCGGTATACGGCCGTTGACGATCGAAATTTCGAGGAAATCTATTTGAATTATTTTCCCCGGTTGTTTCGTTTTGCCAAAGAATATGTTATTTCCGACGAAGATGCGGAGAATATTCTGCATGACGTATTTTTGGTTTTATGGGAACGGCGGGATGATTTACAAATACGCACCGAGCTGACGAGTTATCTTTTCACACTGATCAAAAATCGTTGTATCGATCATCTGCGACGAAAAACAAACGTCGAAAAAGGTAAAAAACAGATGCAGGAAAGTTTTATTCTCGAATTGAACATGAAACTTTATTCGTTGGAAGCGCTGAACCAATCATTGCTTTCCGACGAACGCATCGAAGAAATCGTCAACGAAGCCGTTAACTCGCTGCCCGAGAAATGCCGCGAAATATTCATCAAAAACAAAATCGAAGGCAAAAAGTATAAAGAGATAGCGGAAGAACTGCATCTGTCGGTCAATACCGTCGAAAACCAAATGAGCATCGCTTTACGAAAACTGCGCGAAAAGCTAAAAGACTACCTGCCGATCTTCCTTTTTCTGTACTATTTGTGACGAATTGATCATTTTTTCGAAATAAATTAAAAAAAATTCAATTTTCGTTTGGTGGTATTTGCACCGACGAACGTTCTTATATTATAACCGCCCGAATAATGAATGATTTGATTGCAAAATATTTTCTCGGAGAATTAACCTCCGATCAAAAGAAAGCGCTTTTCGAACGGATGGCCGCCGATCCCGAAGCAAAAAAAGAGTTTGCCGAAATGCAAAATTCATGGGCGTTGGCGAGTTCTTCGGCGTCGGCCGGCGACCGAAACGAAGCGCAACCGCATTTCCGAAATTTCATGAAAAGACGCCGGCAAAAGACAACACGAACATTTGTCATCAGTTTCGCAAAATATGCGGCCGTGTTGTTGATCGGAATGTTGATCGCAGGGAGCATTACACTGTTCCGCCTGCCTTCGGGCAAAGTCGATACCGCATACCATCAATTATCCGTTCCGGCAGGGCAACGCGCCATGCTCACGCTCGACGACGGAACGGTGGTGTGGGTCGATGCCAAATCGACTCTCTCCTACCCCGGCACTTTCGCCGGCAACACGCGCGAAGTAACGCTGACGGGCGAGGCGTATTTCGAGGTAGCATCCGACCCCGACAACCCGTTTATCGTGAAAACGGGAAATTTCCGCACCATGGCTGTCGGCACACAATTCAATGTTTTTGCATACGACGGTTTTTACGAGGTGTCGCTCGTAGAAGGACAAGTGAAAGTGTACGAAGCCGATCGAATCGACAACGCCATAATGCTCGCCCCGCGCGAAAAAGCGATTCGAACCGACGGACAATTCGTAAAAACGACGATGTCCGATTTCGAAAATTTTCTTTGGAAAGAAGGAATTTATTCGTTTGACGACGTACCGTTTCCCGAAATCATCGAAAAATTGCAATTGTATTACGATGTCCGCATCATTGTCGAGAACAAAACCCTGTTGACCCGCAAATATACCGGCAAGTTCCGCCAGCGCGACGGAATCGATAATGTGCTGAGCGTGATCCGGAAAGTATACCCGTTTTCCTATCAAAAGGACGATATACAAAATGTAATTATCATTAAATAAGTTTAAAGTTTGCCTTCGGCGAGCTCGCAAGCTCGGTTCAGGTTTGAAGTTTCAAGTTTCAGGTTCTCAGTGGTCCTCTGAGTATTCTCAGTGGTTCTCAGTGTCCTGACAATCAAAAATCATCCGGCAAAAAATCAAAAATGAAATGCCTATGTAACAGTCCGATCACGTAACAAAAAGGCCGGCAAGTGTTCCAGCACTCGCCGACCGTGAGAAATTAATACCAAACGAAATTTAATATTAATTAAAAAAGCAAAGTTATGCTAAATAGTTATTATTTGGCCTTATTTCGGCCTGCAAAATTATTTATTTATATGAAAATTATTGTTTTTCTTCTGTGGATGGGAACGCTGTCGCTTTGGGCCATCGATGCTCAATCGCAAGATGCAACCATCAATGTCGGCGGCTACCGAAACCTTACCATCGGCAATTTTATCCGCGAAGTGGAATCGCAAACCGAATACCTGTTTGTATACAGCAAAAGCGAGATCAACACCGATGATCAAATTTCGCTGTCGGCGCAAAAATTATCCGTGAAACAGGCCTTGGATGCCATTTCTTCGAAGTCGGATTTTTCGTATCTGTTCGATCACGA
>JAVBRP010000121.1:0-10724 GCA_031547815.1 Bacteroidales bacterium
AACAAAGTTGTTTATGGCGATATTTTGACGGATGCTGTCGGATTGCCTCGAATCAGAAGCAAATCACCTCGTTTTAATCGTTGGATTGCCGATTTAGAAAAAATTTAATGAGAAAGCAGATCGAAAAAGCCCCGGATAATAACCGGTTGTTCTTCCGTTATTTATCGACTATTGCATTATCGTTTGTTGCATATTTCTTTTCGTATGCACAACAATCTATCGGCATGGACGAAGCGGTTGCCGTAGCCCTCGCCAATCACCCGATCGGGCGGAATGCCGCCTTGGCCGAGCAAAAAGACAAACTGATGCAAAGGCAAGCCGTCGAATTGGCGCCCGTACAAGCGAAATATTGGCAACTCGGCACCGAAGGCAACGATCGCCTTTGGTCGGTGACGCAGGACTTCGGCGTGATACCCGAATACGTTCGCCGTTCGAAGCACTACCGTGCCGTGGCGTCGGCCAATCGCGCCGAACGTTCCTTGACGGTCGACGAACTCGCATGGCAGGTGAAAGCGGCGTATCTCAACGTGGTGTACTATCGGCAACGACTGCAAATCATGCGCGAACACGATCGGTTTTTCGAAGCGCTCATCGGTACGGCCGAAACCTGCTTGGCGGCCGACAGCATCGACGATTTGACGAAAGTGTCGACGGGAGCGCGTTATGCCGCCTATCAAAGCCGCATGTATATTGCCGAAGAAGAACTGAAACGTGCCGAAAATAAGCTCCGTCTGTTGATGTACGTTCCCGACGGGGCGATCATTCCATCGCAAACCGAAACGGTGATGTATCTGATTCATCCCGACAGAAACTCCGCCGAACGTTTCGAACCCGTCAAACACAAAGCTGCGGACGAAGCGCAATCGGAAGTTGCCGCGTCGGCCGTCGCGCTCGAAAAAAGCAAACTGTTTCCCGCCGTTCACGCCGGATATATTAACGGGAACATCACGGGAATTGGCGGGACCAACGGTTGGATGGTCGGCTTATCCTTACCTCTCCTGATGCAGACGCAACGAGCACGTATCAAACAGGCGGAAATAGACATGCAAATGCAAGCCGAAGAAACGGGATACCGACAATTCGCCGACCGGCAACACATCGAATCGTTGAAATCGCTGCTGAATGAATATTTCGTGCAAATAAGCTACAGCAAAGAGAATTTGCTCGAAGAAGCGGAACTGATATTGTCGGAAATAGAAAAAAAATTTGCCGGAGCCGATATTAAAAATCATGCGGAAGCATTTTCGAAAGTGCATCAAGCTGTATCCGCAAAGCTCAATCATCTGGAATATATTAATTTATACAACCAAACGGCTTTGGAATTGGAATATTGTACGCGATGATTCCGACAACAATTTTTGAAAAACGCTTGAGTTATCGGAATTTCATCTAAATTCGCGGAAAGATATTTTGTCGAATCGAATTCTCCGTTTGTCACCTGCGGGGAATTTTTATGCAGGCTTTTCGGGCTTAACAAAATCTTTCGTTGTTTTGTTGTACATTGTCGGAAATACGAAATAATATATGGATAATGTTTTTGTAAACAGGGAACTCAGTTGGTTGTCGTTCAATGCGCGCGTGTTGCAGGAGGCTTCCGATCCGACCGTTCCGTTGGTGGAACGGATCAAGTTTTTGGGAATTTATTCGAACAATATGGACGAATTCTTCAAAGTTCGTGTAGCCACCATTAAACGAATGGTCGATCTGAAAATCGATTCAAAGAAAATGCTGGGCGAAAAACCCAAAAAGTTGATGCATCAGGTGCAGGAACGGGTGATCGAGATGCAAACCAAGTCGCAATTGACTTATCACGGGATATTGACCGAATTGGAACGCGAAAAGATATACATCGTCGACGAAATGCACCTGTCGCCCGAACAGCAGGACTTTGTCGTTTCCTATTTCAACGATAAAGTATTGTCGGCCATTTCGCCCATCATGTGCAGCAATGTCGACAGATTTCCCTATTTGGAAGACCGCGCGATCTATTTGGCCACCAAACTTACCCGCGCCGATCATTCTTTCGAGTATGCCATTGTCGATATCCCCACGGCCGTTTTGCCTCGTTTCATCGAGCTTCCCGGAATCGGCGACAAAAAATTCCTGATCCTGCTGGATGATGTTATTCGCTTCAATATCAAAGAAGTATTTGCAATATTCAAATACGAGAAATACGAAACATATACCATCAAGTTGACACGCGATGCCGAGTTGGACATCGATAATGATTTGACTAAGAGTTTTCTCGAAAAAATATCCAAAAGTGTGACACGCCGTCGTACGGGACAGCCCGTGCGGTTTGTTTTCGACAAGGATTTACCGAAAGACTTGTTCCGGTATTTGGTGAAACATCTTGAACTTACCGACGACGACAACCTGATTCCCGGAGGGCGCTATCATAACTTCAGGGATTTCATGAGTTTTCCGAACGTGGGAGGAAAAGAACTGGAATATACGGTTGCTCCGCCCGTGTCGCACCCTCAAATTCGGGCAGGGAAAAGTATTTTGAAAACCGTTGACGATCGAGATATTTTGTTGCATTTTCCGTACCAAAAGTTTACCGATTATATCAATCTGTTACGCGAAGCAGCCATCGATCCCGATGTGACGAGGATCAAAATAACGCTTTACCGCGTGGCGAAGAATTCACGGGTGATCAGCGCTTTGATGAATGCGGTGCAAAATGGCAAGGAAGTGGTCGTTATCATCGAATTGCAGGCGCGGTTCGACGAAAATGCCAATATTTACTGGGCGCGGCGGTTGGAAGAAATCGGCGCAAAAGTCCTGTTCGGCATTTCTGGTCTGAAAGTGCACAGCAAACTCACGCTCATTACGCGCAAGACGGGAAAACGCTTTCGTCAATATTCGGTGATCGGAACGGGAAATTTCCATGAAGGAAATGCCGCCGCCTATACCGATGTTTCTTTGCTTACGGCCGACCAACGCATCGGCCGCGAAGTCGAAAAAATATTCGATTATTTCGAAAACCCGTTTAAATATCCCGTTTTCAATCACTTGCTTGTATCTCCGCAATTCATGCGGCGTCGGATATACGCCATGATCGACGAAGAAATACGCAATGCAAAAGCGGGGCGCGAAGCATGGATCATGCTGAAAATAAACAATCTGGTCGATCCCGATGTCATACGTAAATTGTATCGGGCTGCTCAGGCGGGCGTTTCCATAAAAATGGTGGTTCGCGGCATCTGCTCGTTGGTTCCCGGAATCAAAGGATTGAGCGAAAATATTGAAGCCGTGAGCATTGTCGGTCGTTACTTGGAACATTCGCGAATTTTCATCTTTTGCAACGGCGGCAACGAGCGGTATTACATTTCTTCGGCCGACTGGATGTCGCGCAATCTCAATGCACGCATCGAAGTGGCAGCCCCCATTTACAGTCCGGAATTGCAAAAAGAATTGAAATACATCCTTGAAACGCAGTTAAGCGACAATATCAAAGCGCGGATCATCAATGCCGAACAGGACAATCGCTACAAGCGCGACAGCAATCCGCCGATGAAATCGCAATTGGAGTTGTACGAACACTACAAAGCCTTTGCGGGTATCGATCATGCGGTTTCGAAAACGAATCAATTGTAAACGTATTCCGATCGATCGGTCGCATGTCAACCATTAAAGCACCAAATCAATGAAAATCAAAAAAAAATATGCAATCGGGCTGATGATTCCGTTGCTGTTGATGTCGTTTGCCGCTCCGAAAGTCGATTTTTCGGAAGATCCCGTTTTCTTGGACGGCGAGGTGTTGACTTTCCGGATACATTACGGATTTATCACCGGCGGCGAAGTCAAAATCACGGCCAACAAAACATACCTCAATGATAAACAGGTTTTTCATACCGTTTTGGCGGGAAAAACAACAGGGCTGATCGACAAGATTTATAAAGTTTACGATATTTACGAAAGTTATTTCGATCCCGGAACCAATCTTCCCGACAAGGCTATCCGCAACATTCGCGAAGGCAGCTATCGATATTACGACGAAGTAATGTTCGATCAGGAAAATATGTATGTAAACAGCCAGCGCAACGGCCGGGTTTCGGTTCCCAAGAACACGCTGGACATGGCCTCGGTGATGTACTATGTGCGTCGGCTCGATTTGAGCGGGTTGAAGGAAAACGACATCATTTCGCTCGATACGTATTTCGGCGACGAATTGTTCCCGTTTTACATCGTGTACAAGGGCAAGGAAACCATTTCCATCGGTTCCGGGAAATACCGTTGTTTCAAATTTGTGCCCATCGTGGAACCGGGACGTATTTTCGAAGACAACGACGATATGACCATTTGGTTTACCGACGATCGGAACAAAATTCCCGTGAGCATCCGATTCGATATTTTGGTGGGATCGTTCCGTTGCGATCTGATCAAATTCGAAAATCTTAAATATCCGCTGACAGCGAAAATCAAATAAACAAAGGCACGAATTTTGTAAAATAATAATGCAGACGATAATAACCGTCCGTAATGTTAAAAAAATATAAAAAATATTAATTGGGATAACTTTTTGGTGATAACCAACGTATTGAAAGAGTAATTTTGTTCGGTCAAAGTCAAATTATTTTAGAAGAAAGAATAAAAAAATCATAATCAGGATTATACAATGAAAAAAGTTTTTATAATGATGATCGCTTGTTGCATGTTTGCAACACGAGGCTTCAGTCAGGAAACCCCGAAAAACGACAATCCGAATGCGCCCGAAATAACATTCGAAGAGTTGACTCACGATTTCGGAACCATTCCGTATAAAGGACTTGCGGAATGCGAGTTCACATTTACCAACACCGGCAAAGAGCCTTTAATCATTCAAAACTGCCCGTCGACATGCGGATGCACCGTACCCACTTGTCCGAAAGACAAACCGATCAAAAGCGGCGAAAAAGCCAACATCAAGGTGAAGTATAACAATACGCACATACCGGGGCCGTTTACCAAACAGTTTACGGTATACTCCAATGCCAAAACTTCGCGGGTAACCGTCACCATCAAAGGCGTCATCGAGCAAAACCCGGAAGCCGACGCGGCAAAGTAATTCGGGAAAAATAAGGATTAATAATAAGTGAATCGGGGGCGAAGTGTTGTAAAAACGCTTCGCCCCCGATTTTTTTGTAATTCGTGGACTTTACTTCGGCTCGAATTTCAAATATATTTTTCCGATAAGCGGTTCCGTTATCGGCGAACAGAAAAAGTAATTCTGTCCGCTTTGCGGCCCCAATTTCTCCGCTTTGTGGAATTTTGTGCCCACCGGGCTGATGGCGTTCAAGATGGAAAGCTGCCCGTCGGGGAAAATGCCGAGCGTGTTGTCGTTGTTGCGGTTCACCGGCTTGTCGGGCGTAAACAGATGCAGAAACAAATCCTCGGATGCCGCCGCTATTTTCAACGTGCCGTATCCCGTAACGAGATCGGCCGCGTAGAGATTGGAATGAAATCCTTTGAATTCGGGGTACACCCACGATTCGCCCGTGACGGTATTGTTGTAATCCTTCTCCCAAATGCCGAACGTTACGCCTTTCATGCGGTTTTTCCATACGCGGTAAGGCCCGTTGCCGAGCCATTTCACGCTTTTGATGTTCTCGTCGGGGAAATCGAATGTTACGCCGATGTGATCGTACATGCCCGCAACATCGAACGAATATTCCAACGCGATCCATTCCGAAGGCAACAGGCCGATCTTGATACAATTTCTTGTAACGTCCTTTGCATTTTTGCGTTTGAACCAAAATTCGGTGATTTCTGCGCCGTCTTTTTTGCCGACCTTCGTTTCGGTCAATTCCAAATCGCCGCTTGTGAATCGCGGGCCGTTGGCGAGCGGCAGCGCTTTTCCGTTCACTTCGATCTTTCGGATAATGCCTTTCGCCTTGTCGAGCGTCAGTTTGGTGGCGCCGGCGGCGTAAACGATCTCGTCGGATGTTTCGTTGCGGGCAACCGAGCTTCCGGTTGTCGGAACCAGTCTTTCGGCAAACTTTTCGGCTTGCGCGATGGTGCGCGTCCACGTGTAGATTTCCTTTCCGTACGGATCGACCGCTTTCAGGCGCATGGCATCGTAACTCATAAAATCGGCGGGCGTCTCCACTTTCAGCAAGCCCGAAAATCCGGGTGCGACATCGGGAGCCGGCACGGCAGCTTTGCGCGAAACGGTGCTACCCGACGGATAATCGAACTTTACCCATTCGGCCGAAAACGAACAACGGTTCAGGTTGGTGAACCGGTACCGATTTTGCACCTTGATGTTTCCGTCGAACGACGCGGGAATGAAATCGGTACCTTCGGGATACACGGGCGACCAAACCTCCTTGATGGTGTAGAAACTGCCTTCTTTTTCGCGATACGGCCCGAGAATACCGTCGGCGGCATGGTTGCCGTCGGTGTCGATAATGTTGTTTTTATCGTTGCGCACGACGCCCTGATCGACAAAATCCCACAAAAAGCCTCCCGCGCTCAGCGGATTGTCTTGCATCAATTTCCAATAATCGTCCAAGCCCGCGCCGTGGCCGCCGTCGTACAATCCGTGCAGGAACTCCGTCGGGAAAAACACTTTCCTGCCTTCGAAATAAAAATGCGTGCCCACGCCCCACGGAATATAATGGCGCGTGTTCACGTTCTTTTCTTCCAGCCACGGGTGAAATACCAATCGTTGTTGGATATCGTAACGCGCGAAGTCGGAGAGGAGTTCGAAATTGAATCCCCCTTCGTTACCGTTGGCCCACATCACCACGCAAGGATGATTCACGTCGCGCGTAATCAATTCTTTAACCAATTTTTTGCCTACCTTGGTATCATACGGAGGATATTGCCATCCGGTAAGTTCGTCGATGACGTACAAGCCCAACGAATCGCATGCATCCAGGAAATGTCGGTCGGGCGGGTAATGCGACATCCGTACGGAGTTCATATTCATTTCTTTGATAAGAAGCGCGTCGTTTATGCTGATCGTTCGATTGCTTGCGCGCCCCGTAGTGGGCCAATGCGTGTGCCGATCCACTCCTTTGAACTTGATTTTGACGCCGTTGACATAAAAGCCGTCGCCGGGATGCAATTCCGCCGTGCGGAATCCGAATTTTTCGGTGATCCGGTGTTGCACCTTGCCGCCTTTCAGCAGCGATACTTCCACCGCGTAACGATTCGGAAACTCGGACGACCACAACGCGGGATCGGAAAAGGTTCCCGACAGGCGCAGGGAGTCGATTTTCTCGACGCTTTGGCGGATGGCGTTGCCGTAAGGTTTCCCGTCAAGGGTTTTCACTTGCGCCACAACTTCGGCGCCCGTCATCTTGCTTCCCAAAAACAGGTCCATGCGGAAAGCGCCGTCGGCACGAGCATCCACGGCAACCCGTTCGATATGGTTTTGCGGCAGAATCTCCAGCCACACGGGACGAAATATGCCGCCGTACACCCAAAAGTCGGCTCTGTTGCGTTCGGCCGCTTCCACCGACGGGTTCGACGACGATTTGTGCACGGTGACTTCCAGCAGGTTTTCTTTGCCGTATTTCAGCAGTTTGCCGATATCGTAGCGAAAACAATAAAAAGCGCCCTGATGCATCGGGCCTGCCGATTTGCCGTTGATTTTCACCTCGGTGTCGGTCATCGACGCCTCGAAAACGATGTTCACTTTCTTGCCTTTCGCATCGGCGGGAACATTGAACCGATAACGGTACATTCCGCTTTCGTTGACCCGTTCCTTGTCGTGTCCGTAAGTGAATTGTCCGAATCCGAAAAATTCCCAGTTGGACGGAACGGGGATTTGCGTCCAACGGCCGCTGTTATTTCCCGCCGTGCAATAGAAATCCCACAGTACGGTGTTGTCGCTGCCCGTTCCCGAAAGGTATATCGCCTCGGTTTGTTGCCCGAAAGCCGCTCGGCCCGCCGAACAAAGAACTAAAAATAAAACAAGGTGTTTCAGATGCTTCATGATTTGCTTGGTTTTTTGGGTGTTGATTTTCAATTTGTATTTCTTTGGCAAAGATGAACAAAATTCCGTAATTTTAAAACTGCCGATTTTCAATCCGCCCCCCTCAGTTTCTCCACCCACGCTTTAGCCGTGTGCAGGTCGGCAAGCGCTTTGGCCGATTTGACGTTGTAATCGAGCAGTTGTTGCCCGGCGCGGAGAATATCGTTGAGGCCCGCGCTGCCGGTCGAATATTGCATCAACAGCAGGTTCAGGTTTTGTTGCGAAAGCGATTGTTGCGTTTGGTACAAACGGAAGCGACGCGCGGCATCATTGTACGATTGCATCGCTTCTTTCATCTCGGTGAGCAGCATGTTGGCGGCGTTGGTCGAATCGGCTTCGACGGAGCGTTGCATCATTTCGATTTCGCGTTGTTGCGCTTTGTATTTGCCGCGATAGATCGGGAGACTGAGCGACACCATCGGCATCACCATATCTTTGCCGTTCATGTCGGGCATTGACATAGAAGAAGTTCCCATCGGCATGTACTCGATTCCCGCACCGATCATCGGCAAGCCCATGCGGCGGTTCATTTTCGCGGCGGCTTCGTTGCGTGCCGTTTCCGATACGTACATTTGCAGCATCGGGTTGTTTCGGCGAATGTCGGCCGCAATATCCTGTTCGTCGAGCGTGAATGCGATAGGAGGCAGGCTGTCGGGCAAAGCGACGGAACTCGATGTCGGTCGCTTCAGAAGGTTGTTGAATCGCGCCGATCGAATTTCCGCGAGGTCGATCAGCGAAAGCAGGTTGTTTTCCGCTTCGGCCGTTTCGATGCGGAGGAGCAGAACGTCGGACATGGTGCCGCCCGACGGGCTATTCATGTTGTTCATACCGCTCATTCCCGAAGACGATGACATTCCCGCACCGGATGACGAAGTGCCGGCGCCGGCCGGCATACCGGACATGTTCATGCCGCTTGACGAGCCGGTTGCAGAAGTAGGAGCGGGGAGGGGCGCGCTTTGCTTTCCTCCCGAAGCCGGCGCTTGTGTCGACGTTCCGGTTTCGTAACGATACAAGGCCGATTGTTCCATTCTTTTCAGCAAATCGATGCTTCGGCGCGTCATGTCGATTTCCAGGTGCAATGCGTACAAGGCAAAGTATTCTTTTTGAACGTTGAACATAATTTCCCGTTTCATGCCGGCCCAAACGTCCGATTCCATTTGCGCCATATAGCGGGCTTCGTCTTTGGCCGCGCCGAGCGTGCCGAACCACGGGAACATCTGCATCAGCTTGATGTCGGCATATTGCTTGCCCATTAACGTTTCCATGGGACGGACAAAGAATCCGACTTCCAATTGCGGATCGGGCAGAACGCCTGCTTGCCGTATCTTTTCGGTTGCGGATAAGTAACGATTGTATTGCGCCTGTAATTGCGGATTGCACTTTTCGGCAACATTCAGGTAATGCTGCAACGAATCGAATTGCGCAAAAACTCGGATAGAGCAACATAAAAATATGATGATGATGAGTAATTTTCTTTTCATTTTTTAACGGTTTTTGTCGATTCATCAACTCTTGATCCGTATCTTTTCACCATTTCATCTTGCAACTCGTAACTTAATTCGTCAAAAGGTATTTGATATGCTTCCATCGATTTTTCATTCCTTAGTTTGGAAAATATTTTGAAACATTCACCAATTATTTGTACATAATCGTTATACGTGCAATGATCATCTATATCCAAAACAACCAAATAATCGGGGTGTTCGAGCACGAGATTACGGATACCGGTTTCCATACTTTGCAAGTCGCTCGGTTTGTCGTTGACAAACAACCCGTTCGGTGTCAATGTAACGTGTATCGGAGTGTAATCGTTCTCATTGTTAATGATGTATGGCGAAACCGTAATGATCGGATTGGGGTCGGTGACGGGAGGAGGCGGTAAATATCGCATCAAAGTATAAGGAAATCTTCGGGAGCATTCATCTTGATCGCTCGGCAGAATTTTGTAAGCTATTCTGCATAACCCGATACGTCCCAAATGATCTTGCAATTGTCGGACATATTTTACGGGCATATTTTTATCGATATGCAGAACCAAAGAAACCAACATGATATCTTGTTCATGATAAAGTTCAAAAGATTCTCGAAGATTTTCTTTCAGCCCGTCAAATCCGCATTCTTTGTTTTCGACAAAAACTTTCGGAGTATCGGTCGATACGGAATCGCCGGAGTAGCACATATAAATGCTCCTCACCAAATATTGGTTTGCAATCTCTCGATAATAATCCGATTTCGGATACTCCATATTGTATTTGAGCGGAATGTTGTTGTCGATATAGGCTTGGTTAACAGCCGGGTAATCGACAATTTGTATTCTCGACAGGAAGAACGACCAAATCGTTATTGCCGTCAGCGAAATCAAAATCCACCGTCGGCTCTTACGGAAAGCCACTTTACGGATGGTTTTCCACATATCCGAAAACAAAAAAAGAATAACGAGCGCCCACAGGAAATTCCATGAAGGGTACAGCGGAAACCAACACCATGTAAAATTGATGGCGCCCATCATGGCAAAGACGGTTGCTGCTCGGAAAAACCAAGACAGGAAGATGGCATTCGACGCCGTTATATCGGTAATTATGGGGCCTTTGCGGAAATGGTCGATGCCGTTTTCTCCGAATCTTTTAGCGCGCCAAAACCAAAACCGGAAACATTCGCACAACCCGAATATGGAAGCCACTGCGGCGAAAACTAAGTTATAGAACGATACCTCTTTGTCGGTCAGTATCAACAAATCGGTATATTCCCGCCAATAAAA
>JAVBRP010000375.1:0-5245 GCA_031547815.1 Bacteroidales bacterium
CCACGTAATGAACGGAACGTTGCGCCTTCGTTGCGGTGTTCATTCGGCCGCGCGCATCGCGCAGTTCGCGGCAGGAAGGCGGTTGGCCGTACATCCCCGCGGCAAACCGGCCCGTCAGCTGCGGCACGGCACGAGGTTGCAACGTTGCGGATATTCGCGGACTGACGACCGTTTCGCCGTTCACATCGTTGTAATTGACACGCAGCCCCGCCGTAAAAGTCCAATTCAAGCGACTTCCCGTGAATTTTCGCAAATATTGCAGATAAGCCGTCAGTCGATTTACCGTCAATCGATTGTCGGCGCGCCTCGAATCCTTCAACCGGATGCTTTCGCCGTCGTAGGGCACCGAATATCCTGCCGAATCGACCATCACCCATTCGTTCATACGGTCGTCCGTCGATTCGCGATGATACGCCGCCGACCAGCGCAACGAGTAATTCTCGCCGTAAAACATTCCCGCGTGCGAAAACGTCCCGATTTTCGTGTCCGTGTAATTCCGCGCGTGGCTCAACTCGCTTCCCACACCGATATTCACCGTGCTGTCGACGGCAGACGACGAGCTTTCCGAAAGGAACAACTCGTCGAGCAGATAAGCGCCTTCTATATCGAATGTTTCGCGCTCGTGCGAACGATAAGCCGAGCCGATGAGCTTGAGCGTCAACCGATCGGTCGGCCGAAAGTTAAGTGTCAGCGCGCCCGTTCCGCTTGTATACCGATCTTCCTCCTTGCCGTCGTAATATACCTTTAAATTGTACGATTGATAGAGCGTTCCGAAATTGGTGCTGCGCGATTCTGGAACAAAGCGGTAACGGTTTTGCGCAACGTCGGCCAACACGCCGACATCCCATTTTTCGGAAATCCGATAAGTCAACAGGCTTTGAATGTCGAAAAAATCGGGATTGTATTCGCCGTCGGTTTCCAACGTTCCCAGCAAATATTGCGAAGTTTTGTAACGGATTCCCGCAAGGTACGACAACCGTTGCCCGGCGGCAAGTCCTTCGGCCGAGAGCGAAGCGCCCAAAAGTCCGATCGAGGCATTGGCGGCAAATTCCTTCGGTCGGCGATAGCGGACATCCAGCACAGACGACATTTTATCGCCGTAGCGGGCTTCGAAGCCGCCCGCCGAAAAATCGACCGATTCGACCAGATCGGGATTGATGAAGCTCAGCCCTTCCTGTTGCCCCGAACGCACCAATATCGGGCGATGTATCTCGATGTCGTTCACGTATACCAGATTTTCGTCGAAATTGCCGCCGCGCACCGAATATTGCGAACTCAGCTCGTTATTGGACGACACGCCGGGCAGGGTTTTGAGCAGTGTTTCGATTCCGCCCGACGGATTGGGCAATTGCCTGAAATCTTTCATTTCCAACCGTTGCATCGTGTTTTGCGGCAAACGATTCGAAACGACGGTTATTTCGGAAATTTGTCGGGATCGGACACCGAGAACAAAGCGATATTCGATTCTCCGGGTTTCGCCCGACGTCGGCGCCTCGAATGTTCGGCGTTGCGTTTCGTAACCGACATGCGATACAATTAAATAATATGTTTTTGCGTAGGGCAGCGACAATTCGCAGCGACCCGCAGTATCGCTCACGGCGCCTTTGCCCGTTCCTTCGGCAATGATGTTGGCTCCCGCGACGGCTGTTCCCGTCGAATCGACAACCGTTCCCGAAAAGACGATCCCGCTTTGCGCCGATGCGTTTCCGTGGATCGTACCGAAAAAAAACATCAAAAAAATCAGAAAAAATCTTTCACGCATAAGCGTATTCGAAAGATGCAAAGATACTTTTATATTTTGCAATTTATTTTCGCAAGAAATATAACCTCGCAAATTAAACCTATTGCCCGAAATACCATCCTATTTCAATAGGTCGTTTTGTATTTATGAAAAACCGTTTTTTGCTTGCGATCATTTTGGTTGTGATTTGTCGGGGTGTCGGGTTTGCCCAAAGCCGGCAGATGCTCGGCGTATCGCAGGCGAAAGACATCGGCGGCACACTGTTCGTGAAAACGATCGAAAACGAAACGGAAACGGAATATCCCGCAATCATGGTGAACGTGTGCCTGTGCCAGCCGAAAGACAGCAGTATCATTAAGTTTGCGACGAGCGACGAAAAAGGAATTTTTCTCATGCGAACCGTTGCGCCGGGCGATTATCTGTTGTCGTTTTCCGGACTCGGATACAACACGCTTTATAAAAGTCTTACGAAGAACGATTTCCGCAAAGGGAACATCCAACTCGGTCGGGTACAATTGGAAGAATCGACGATTGCGCTTTCGGGTGTGACCATTACGGCCAATCCGCCCGAAGTGGTGGTCAAGGAAGACACGTTGGAGTATAATCCTGCCGCTTTTCGGATGCAGGAAAGCGCCGTGGTGGAAGATCTGCTGAAACGCTTGCCCGGTGTGGAAGTGGAGCCTGACGGGAAAATTTCGTCGGGCGGGAAAGAAGTCAAGCGGGTATTCGTGGACGGGAAGGAGTTTTTCGGCAACGACCCCAAAATGGCGACAAAGAATATCACGGTGGATGTGATCGATAAGGTGCAGGTGGTGACGAAAAAGTCGGACGAGGCGCTGCTCACGGGCGTTGACGACGGCGAAGAAGAAACGATCATCAACCTCACCATCAAAAAGGGCATGAAGAGGGGCTGGTTGGGAAACGTCACGGCGGGAGCGGGCGCAACGGTGAGAGACCCGGGCGAGCAATCGCCGCGCTATTCGGCCAACGGGATGATCAGCCGTTTCCTGGAAAGCAATCGATTTTCATTGATTTTCAATTCGAACAATATCAACAATCAGGGATCGACCGATGCCGGCAACATCGTGCGTACGGGTATGCGGGGCAGCGGCGCGTCGAGAGGCGGAATCGGCGGAGGAATCACCAACTCGAACACCATCGGGCTGAATGCTACGGGCATTGTTAACGATAAGTTGAAAGCGGGCGGAAACGTGCGTTACAATTATTCGGATGTGTTTGTCGATCGCAACAGTTTTCGACAGAACCTGTTGATTGACAGCGTGTCGTATCGCAAAAACATGAGCCGCGAACAAAATTATTCTCATAATCTTGCCGTCGACACCAAAATGGAGTATGCGCCCGATTCGGCGAATACCATTGTGTTTTCGACCAATTTTTCCTACAACGGTTCAGATTCGTACGACGTTTCGGCGCAAAGTACGCTTGCGGGCGATATCGATTCCACGAAAGTGAATGCAAGCAATGCCGATACGTATCTTTCATCGTCGGGATTGGTGCTGGGTACGGAATTGACTTGGTCGCACCGCTTCGAAAAGAAAGGGCGGCGGCTGAATTTTTCGGCTCGGGCGAGTTGGAACCGCAGCAGCGGCGACGGAACGAATGTGTCGGTAAGCGAATTTTTCAAGAATCCGAAAAAGAACAAGTATCTCAATCAGGATTTGAATACCGATTCGTATAACGATTCGTACAATTTTCGCGCGAGTTATATCGAGCCGGTGGGAACCAACAACACGCTGCAATTCTCGTACAACGTGCGTTACAACAAAACGAAGAATCTGAAAGAAACATACGAGTACGATCCCGCAACCGATACTTATTCGATATTGAACCCGGATTACAGCAAAAGTTTGGACAACGATTTTGTGAATCAAACCATCGGGTTGACATTCAATACCATCCGCACGAAATATTCGTATACTGCGGGTGTGAACATTGTGCCGTCATACACGCAAAGCACCAATTTCATCAAAAGCGGCAGCAGAGAGGGGAACGATTCGGTTTTGAACAGAATTGCGGGACGCAGCGTGGTGAATTATTCGCCGCTGATCAATTTTCGGTATCGGTTCAATTCCAATACCAATTTGCGTTTCGACTATCGCGGCAATACGCGCCAACCGAGCGTGACGCAATTGGACCCTACGCCGAACAATACCAATCCGCTCAATATCCGCACCGGGAACCCCGATCTGCTGCCGGCTTTCACCAACGATATTTCTTTCCGCCTGAACGATAATCGGCGCACGACGCAGCAATCGCTTTCCGCCGGCGTCAACTTTTCGTTTACGATGAACGAGATTATCAATTTCACGGCGTATGAGGCGGAAACAGGCATTCAGCAGACGATGCCGATCAACGAGAACGGGTCGTGGAATGCTTCGGCGGACGTGATGTACAATTTGCCGCTGGATAAGGCCAAAAAGTTGCGGCTCAGCACGCAAACGCGTTTCGGCTACAACAATCGTATCGGATTCACGATGGTGAACAGGCAAAGCGAGCGAAACACTTCGGGAACCTCGAGCGCTTCGGGAAATCTCGGGTTGAGCTACGGCAAAGGTTGGTTTTACGGACAATTCCGCGGATCGTTGCGTTATTCGAACACGAGTAATTCGCTCGAAGGAAAAGAAGATCAGGAAAGCTACAATTACGGCATCACGTACAACACGCAACTGTATCTTCCGCAGAATTTTACGATTGCTTCAGACATTAATTATACAGCCAATCGCGGGCTGTCGTCGGGATACAATAAAAACGAGATTCTGTGGAACGCCTCGCTGAGCAAGCAATTCCTGAAAAAGAAGCAGGCTTCGCTGAGTCTGCAATGGAACGATATTCTGCAACAGCGACTGAACGTGTCGCGCAACGTAACGGCCAATTACATAGAGGACAGCGAATACAACGCGCTGACGAGTTTTTTCATCGTGTCGTTCACCTACCGGTTCAACTCGATGGGCGGTCGCGGCAACCGCAGCGCCGGAGAGAACCGCCGGAGCGACGACGAACGCTCGAACTACCGCGAAAGCCGTCGCGGCGAGGGTAATTACAACTACGATAGGGGCGGCAATGCGCCGAGGAATCGATAGAGGTATTTTAAAATTTCGCCGCCGGCAGTTGAGAAACCTTACATTTTTTAGGAAATGCGCAATAAATAACCGGATCAAGTGCAAAAGTATGTTGGTGATGTTATAATTGTCCATAGGGCAACTACGTCAATAGAAAGAAATCGCCCCAACCCACATTGCGCATTCCCGCTTTCGAAAAGTTAAAAAATCATAAAAAATCCATCATTAATTCGCTATAATTCACCAAATCGGCTTATAAACAGGCATATTTTGATCAAAAACGCCATTTTTGAGCGTTTTTCGGCAGAAAATTGATTTGTAGTACACAGGGGGTATTGCCCCATCGGAGAAGTCGGCGTTACTTTGCCTCATGTATTTCAAGGTATCCTCCCGACATAATCCTCATACAGGCAAGTCCGATTGC
>JAVBRP010000319.1:0-4376 GCA_031547815.1 Bacteroidales bacterium
TGAATAAAAGCGGCAACGCGGCGATTCGCTTTGTCGACCGGAATACGATCAATTATTATTCGACCATGCTCGATTACGCAAGAACGATCAAAAGCAAGGACTTGCAAAATCTGTCGCTGCTCGACAAAGTGATGGTGCTGACCATTCGGCACAAGGCCACAAGCGAGGAATTGAATGCAATGGACGGCAAGAAACTTTTCATTTGGGCGGTCAATAAAGGAATGATCGGCGCCGAAAGCGTCGAAAGGGTTTCATTGGGCGATATTGCGGTCGAGAAGGACAAAGCGCGGGGCCGCCTGCTCAGCGACGGAAAAAGCATGCCGTACGGTTACAAATTCGCAAAGGAACAAGGTCACTGGAAAATCGACCTGACTTCCATCATGCAGCAGGGCAACACGGTGTTGCAAATGGTACGGAAAGAAAGCGGAAAAAGCGAACAGGAATTTATTTTTTACCTGTTGGAAGTATCTTCGGGTAAAGACGTTGACCCGAACATCTGGTATCGCCCCATCGACAAACCGAATATCCCGGACGACGAAAATTAAGATATACTCCCTTACGCTTTCAATCGTTCGATCAAGCCGGCCAAATACGCTTGGCACCCCTCCTCTCCTTCTTTCGGTGACCACGATGCAAAGTTCTTGTCGTCTAACGGCGAATACGGGCCGTTTTTCACTTCGTACACCACCGAACCCTTTTCCAACGGAATGATGCAATGATACACGCGCGGCGCAATCTCGGCGCCGTAACAACCCGTGCCCGCCCGCAACACCGCTTGCGAAACGACATTGCCGTCGTTGTCGAACTCGACGACCGCCACCGTACCTTTCAGGAGTATGAAAGCTTCGCATTTATCGGGATTTTCGTGCTTATGCGGCTGAATATAGGTTCCCGGTTCCAAGCAATTCAGCATTCGTTGCAACGGATCGTCCAATTGCGGATGAAAATTATGGTTCATTCGTTTGCGGGGCGACGCCTCGGCTTTGTCGATTACTTGCTGCAACAGATTGTCGTTGATGATGATCATTTTTTTATTGTTTGATGTTTAAAGTTTAAAGTTTGAGGTTTAAAGTTTGAGGTTTAAAGTTTAAAGTTCCAAGTTTAAGGTTACGTGGCTTTGCCCGACTTGAAACTTTAAACCTCAAACTTTAAACTCTCTCGTGGCTTTGCCCAACTCGAAACCCAAAACTCAAAACCCTAAACTTTCATTATTCGTCGGATGTCGGCGTCAACAAACCGCGATACGTTTTGGGCGGCATTCCCATGATCCGCGTAAACGTTCGCGAAAAATAATAAGGATCGTCGAATCCGAGCTTCAGTCCTATTTCGTTGACACGGAACGAAGTGTATTGCAAGTAATAACAAGCCCGCAGAATCTTCATCTGCGTGAAATACACCATCGGAGCGTAACCCGTATCTTTGTAAAAAAGACGATAAAAATGCGACGGCGAATATCCGAAATTTTGCGCAATATCCTCCAATCGGAGTTTTTTTTCGATATTCTCGTTCATGTAATGCGTGGCCAAATGAATCAGCGACGCGCTGAAATTTTGTTTGCTTTTCGAGTTGCGATACGCCTTCACGTACAACAAGGTACCCATAAAATGAGCCAGACATAAATTGGCGAAATTCAAATTTTCGGGTTGTAACGAATCGGCCAGCACATTGTACATCTCGTCGAACAGCCTGATCCGATCGTCGATACGCGAATCCGCATCGGGCGGGATGAATAACGCTTTGCCGCACTTGCCTTCAAACAGAGCGGCCTTGCTTCCCTTGAAATGCATCCAATAGATGGTCCACGGATCATGTTCGTCGGCACCGTAGCGGTGCGGCGTTTGCGCCGGAAGAATCACGAATTGATTTTCCGACAATTCCTGACGTTCGTCCCGAATCGTAAACCAACCTTTACCTTTGCTGCAATAAATCAAAAGAAACTCGGAACAACCGTACGGGCGATCGATATAATGATGTCGCGCGTTCGGGAAATAACCCAGCGAATGTAAAAATAAGTCATTCATCAACGGATCTTTTCCCGTTTCCTCAACGATGTGAAACGGCAAAATAATCATCCGTTGCCCGGAAAATCCATGTTTGATACGCGTCATGAAGTATAAGAGAATATTTTTACCCGACACAAATTTAGCAATAAAAATCCATCTTTTTTACAATATTTCTCTATTGTTCCGGCAAACATCCGGAAATACTTTTGTCACATATTGTTGTGCAATATTTTAGACGAACAATTCTTCGAATATTTTAACCCTCGATATTATGATGACCGGAAAAGAACGTATCCAAACAGTATTGAATCATCGCGATGCGGACAGGATCGCGTTGGACCTCGGCTCCACGCCCGTAACGGGAATACACGCAAAGATGATTGCCGCATTGCGACAACATTACGGTTTGTCGCCCAAACCGGTAAAAATTATCGAGCCTTTTCAGATGCTCGGCGAAGTAGACGATGAACTTGTTCGGATATGGAATGTGGATACCGTTGCGGCAGGCGGCGCTTCGGATATGTTCGGACACAAGCAGGAAAATTTCGTCGAGAGGCGGATGCCGTGGGGACAAACGGTTCTGCTGCCCGAGTCGTTCAACATGAAGGAGGAAAACGGTAATATTTATGTCTTCCCGCAAGGCGACACCTCGTGCGCTCCTACGGCCGTGATGCCTCAAGGCGGCTACTTTTTCGACGCCATCGAACGCGGGCAGGCCACCGAACTTGATGCGGATTTGGATATTGAAGACAATCTGGAAGAGTTCGGCGTGTTTACCGACAGCGACGTTGCGTACTGGAAAGACACGCTGACAAAAGCAAGAGCCACCGGCAGAGCGGTTGTTGCCAACACGGGCGGAACGGGGCTGGGCGACATCGCTTTGGTTCCGGGCCTCAACCTGAAAAACCCGAAAGGAATACGCGCCATTGCCGACTGGTACATGTCCACCGTGATGAGAGCCGACTTCCTTCGCGAGATATTCGACCGGCAAGCGGACATCGCCATTCAAAACCTCGAAAAAGTCAATCGCGTTGCAGGCGACTGCATCGACGTGGCTTACATCTGCGGCACCGATCTCGGAACGCAATCGGGACAATTCTGCTCGGCCGAAACATTGTTGTCGCTTTACGGGCCGGGCTACAAAAAAATCAACGATTGGGTGCATCGCAACACGAGTTGGAAAACCTTCAAACATTCGTGCGGCGCCATTGTTCCGTTGCTCGATGCATTCATCGAATGCGGATTCGACATCATCAATCCGGTGCAGATCAACGCTACGGGCATGGATCCGCGTTTTCTGAAAAAAACTTTCGGCGACCGCATCTGCTTTTGGGGCGGAGGCATCGATACGCAAAAGGTGTTGCAATCGGGCACACCGGAACAAGTGAAAGCGCAAGTCCGCGAACTGTGCGAAATATTCGGCGAGGGCGGCGGATTCGTGTTCAACACCGTGCACAACCTTCAAGCCAATGTTCCGATACAGAACGCGATTGCCTTGATGGATGCCGTTATGGAAATAAGGAAATAGCCCGCAATGTGGCATTTTCACCCCCAACCCCTAAAGGGGAGTCTCGGTATACCGCGCTTTGCGAAAGTCCCCCTTCAGGGGGATTTAGGGGGTAGCGGGATTTGGGGGGTAAAACAAAATGTAGAGCATTACCTGAATCGAAATAACCTTTCTAAATCATATAAAAACAAAATGAGTAATTTGATTGACCAAATTTCGGAGTGTGTAGAAAACGGAAAAGTAAACCTGGCTTCGCCTTATCCGCCTCAAATGAAGGGGCAACCGGGCGCCGACGAACTGACGCGTCAAGCGCTTGACGAAGGAGTCACTCCCGACGACATTTTGAACAAAGCGCTGGTTCCTGCCATGAACAGGGTCGGACAGAAATACACCGAAAATAAAATCTTCGTTCCGCAGATGTTGTTGTCGGCCAAAGCCATGTCGGCTTCCATGGCGCACCTCAAACCGTTTTTCCAATCGGGCGAAGTGAAACGCAAAGGCGTTTTCATCATGGGCACCGTTATGGGCGACTTGCACGATATCGGCAAAAACCTGTGTTGCATGATGATAGAAGGCGCCGGATGGGAAGTGATCGACCTGGGCGTTGACGTGAAACCCGAACAATTCGTTGCCGCGCTCGAATCGCACCCCAAAGCCGTAGTCGGCCTTTCGGCATTGCTCACCACCACCATGGTCAATATGGGAACCATTATTTCGGCCATCCGTACGAAATATCCCGAAACCAAAATTGCTGTGGGCGGCGCTCCCGTCAATGCGGAATTCGCCAAAAGCATCGGAGCCGACGGCTACAGCAAAGACCCGCAGGAATTGATCGGCTGGCTGGATAAAACCGCGGCGTGATTTGC
>JAVBRP010000199.1:0-9159 GCA_031547815.1 Bacteroidales bacterium
TGCTTTTTGTCGGCATACGTTACTTTTTTGGCCTGAGCAAATACGCCTATTGTCAACACGGACAAGAGTAATGCGGAAATTAAGGTTTTCATATTTCAAGATTTAAAATTCAAAATTCAAGACTCAATTCATGAGTCCACACCGAAATTACCCCTAAATCCCCTAAAGGGGACTTGCGCAAAGCGCGGTACACCGTAGTTCCCCTTTAGGGGTCAGGGGTAAAAACAGCGCATTGTACATTTTTGGATCAGGCTCATTCTTTTTTATCGCAACCATGCCCCGTATCCTGTTCTTCCTTGCGAGGTTGTCGCAAGCTCGTCCGACATTCCGAACAAGGTTGCGCCGGTGTCGCAAGTCTGTCCGGAGTCCGGTTTGCACTTGCGACGATGTCGCAACCTTGTCCGAGTTCCGGTTTGCACTTGCGACGGTGTCGCAGGTTTGTCCGACGCGCCGGGGACACTTGCGACAAAAATTCTTCATTCTTCATTCAATTTCGGATTTTTCCAAACCCAAAACCCGCGCAATATCCAAAAGGCATTACCCGCAATCCACAGCGTGCGGCAGGCCAGATAAATGTACAATGCCCAAAGAAATTCGGGCCTGCGAAGCGGTTCGAAAGCGAAGGCTGCGGCGATGAACAAAGGCACAACAACATCGGGAATCCGCTTTTTGCCGTCGGCCAAATGTCCCCGTTGCAAGTTGCCGATGTATAGGCCGCCGTACATCATAATGACGTAAAATACGGCAACGGGCGAAAGGAATGTCATTCCCAAACAGGCCACGGTGATCAGAAAGGCGCAGAATACGTAAAACCATGCGTCGACAATGTGTGCGCGCCGGATGATTTGCACCACCGTGATGAATGCGCCCGACGAAGACAGGATAAATGCCGCTTCGGCATACGTCAACGTATATTGACTGCACACCTTCCATTGAAGAAAGTAATAAACGGGGTCGAATGCCGAAACCAACATGCAGAATAACAGGATAAGCAACGATTCCAACGAGCCGATCTTTTCGAAATAAAGATATTTGGTAGAAAATTGCTCGTAGAACATGGTGGCGTGGGCAAGGTAGGCCGTTGTCAGAAAGAATGCGACCAATCCGGGCTGTGTGATTTGAAACGACAGGCAGACGATATAAAGCAGAATGCCGTTGTTGAAAATATCGAGATAATGATCGCAAAGTTCACCCAACGCCGAACTCGTTTTGGTGCGTTTGGCCTGCATGCCGTCTAAATGGTCGCCGATGGCGTAACCGAGCACCAGCAACGGAATCAAAATAAACCGCAGCGTTCGCCCCGGATATTCCGTCAAGGCCAGAATCAATGCGACATACATGAAAAGGTTCGAGACAATGGTGATGATGTTGGCCGGTATGCCCCACGGTATGAACCGAAACAACGGCGCTACGACCCGCTTCTTGAAATAAGGAGTGATGATCGAATTGTCGTGAACTCTGTATTGATATTCGGGAATCATTTTTCGTTATAAGTTACTGAACGGGGCGGCCGGTAATGCAAGGCTCGAAAAGCCGGGCATGAAATCCGAAGCCGGCGGTCACTTTTCGTTATGTTCGTCTTTTTTGGGTATTTCGTTCTTATTGTTTACCTGATTTTCCTCTCTCAACGTCCATTGAACGTCCGTTTTCCATCCGGAACGCGTCTCGATCTCCGGTTCGGGATGATACCCCACTTTTTCGGGCTGTATCTTTGCCTTGTAATTACCCGTGTCCCATTTTCCGTTGCTGTTGCGATCGAAAATCACCTTGAGCCTGTATTTATCGGGTTTCAAAAAGTCGATAAACGCAACCTTGCCTTCGGTCAGCCGCACCTGCTTCACCACATCCTCCTTGTCGCCTTTGATCACCTGCACCGCCAACGGACAAGGAACGCTGTCGAAAGTAACTTCGATGCTGCTGTAATAATCCTTCTTTTGGGAAGTAAAATTGAATCCCGTCGAATCGTTGAATACCCCGTAAATACTCGTAAACGACATGGTGTCGATCGTCAGGAAATATTTGGTATCTTCCTTCAGTTTCCAATCCACGTAACACTTTCGCACATTGACCGAATCCCGGATAAAAGTGTAGGCAACCGGTTGCTTTACGGTATCGACCATTTCCTGCAAAATAATCCTCGATCGATCGGTTGCCCGAATCGGTTGCGAAGCCGTCAGTTGCATACGCTCGGTCAAATCCATCGTTCCGCCCGACTTGACGTTCGAAGTAATCAACATCATTTCAAGAGGCGTGCGCGGTTTCGGCTTCGGATTCTTTTCGTCCTCCTTCCGTTCCTTGCGCGAACGCTTGTCGGCGGGCGGTTTGGGCGGTTCGAACGACATTTTCAACGTGTCGGTTGCGTAAACCAACCGATTCAGCGAATCGGTCTTCGGCGAATTCACGGTCACCAAAATATCCTTTCGATGTACCAGCGCGGTATCCGTCAACCAGTAATCGAGCGTATCCCTGTTTCTCGAAGACTCGAATTCAAACCATTTTCCCGTCGATTCGTAATCCTGAACTTTAATTCCCAACGAATCGATCGGCATGCTGTACACAAAACGCAACATATTCGCTTCTTTCCGCTCGTAGGCGATGCGATACTGCTTGGTCGGCTCCTCTTGAAACTGATACAACCTGATGTCCTGATGCAACAGTCCCGGATTCTTCTCTTTCAACGAGTCGGGAAGGCTGCGCGAAGTAAAAAAAGGCGCTTCCGGATGGTGATAATACCGTTGATCCATCACGATAAGCGTATCCGAAAAAGCAATCTGCTCGGTCGGCATGTCGAACCGCAGATTATTGCCCATATCGCGTAACGCAAAGATGCGGAACGTGTCGGGACGAAGATGCGAAAAAGTAAAAAACCCGAATTGATCGGCGCGGGCCACATAAGCAGGCGTGTGCTTGTAAACGGCCGAATCGCTCAAATCGTCGAACAGCAATACCGACACGGGCACCTTATCGTCTTTTTTGCGCGGCATCAGGTCGAAAGCATTCAAAATCCTTCCGGTGAACGTCAACGAATCGATATGATCGCCGGTGGAAAAAACATACAAAAAGTCCGTCAACTTATTGCCCTCATTGTTGTCGACAATAGCCTCGCCGAAATCGAACGAATACGTAACATCAGGCAAAAGAGGTTCTTTCAGGGAAATACGAACCGTTTTTCCGTAAAGAAGTATTTCGGGTTGTTTTTTTATCGGAGGCGAGGAATAAAATTGGCCGGCGGCATCTTTCAATTGCAAATATTCATCGAAAGTAATATCGATCCGCTTAGCCTTAAAATCGAGGGAATAATTGGGAGGAGTGCTGTGCAGAAACTGAGGGGGAACTTCGTCTTTAGCTCCGCCCGTTATGCTGCCGGGTATTTTGGCACACCGTTCGAACAGCATGATCAGCGCTGCCGCGACAAACAGGAAAATAGATATTTTCTTCAATGCGACTCGATTTGAAGTCGCAAAAGTACAAAGAAAAATCAATAACGGGGTAATTGCATCCGGAGGTTGTTCGAATTTAATGGTTTTATTCGACGATGAGCCTGACCTATACTCCGCACCGTCAAGAAACGGATAAAAATTTCGATACGGTTTCACCGATAATCATTTCCGATTTATAAAAACCGCTACCTTTGTCTCTTCATAATGTTGTACTCCGCCATGTTGATAAAACTTTATTCCGAAAATCCCAATCCGAAGCAAATCGAAACCATCGTAAAAGTTTTGCAGGGCGGCGGCGTGATCATCTATCCGACCGACACGGTATACGGCATCGGCTGCGACATCCACAACCAAAAAGCGGTGGAACGCATTGCGCGCATCAAAGGATTGAAGCCCGAAAAAGCAAACTTTTCGTTTATTTGCCGCGACTTGAGCCACCTGAGCGAGTATGCGCGGCAAGTGCCCAATCCGATTTTCAAGCTGATGAAACGTAACCTCCCGGGACCCTTTACTTTCATCCTCAACGCGAGCAACAAGGTGCCCAAAATGCTGGAAAGCAAGAAAAAAACAGTCGGAATCCGCATTCCCGACAACGCCGGTGTGTCGGTCATTGTCGAACATCTCGGCAATCCGCTGCTTTCCACATCGGTGCACTTCGACGACGAAATGATCGAATATGCCACCGATCCGGAACTGATTCACGAGAAATACGCCGATACGGTCGACTTAGTGGTCGACGGCGGCTACGGCGGAACCGAATTTTCGACCATCGTCGACTGCACGAGCGACGAACCGGAGATCATTCGGCAGGGATTGGGGGTTTTGGAGTATTGACCCGAATAGAACGCGGATGACGCGGATATTTACTTCGTGATATTAGCCTTCGGCGATATTTACTTCGTGATATTGGTCTTCGACGGAAAAATTCTTCTTCCGATCTTACACGTCTTCCGATCTTACACGTCTCCTTTACTTCGCCGCTTCGGCTACGATTCGACACATTTCGCCGTAATTTTCTTCCATGCTTTGCAGCAACTTGAACTGTGCCAGCGTGCGAACCCAATTATGCTCGGGCGAATGAATCTTGTAATACAGGTCGCCGTCCAAATAATCGGCAAAGAAACGCACCGTTTGCATGTAAGTCAACAGCTTGGCGCCGAATGCGAGGTTTTCCTTTTCAACCGGCAATAAAAACGATTTGGCTTTTTCGAGATAGCCCTTGGTATATGCTTCGAAAATGGGCATATCGACAGTAACTTTATCCAAATCCGGATCGTCTTCCTTTCCGGTGTTGGCTCCCGTGCGCATGAAATCGCCGAAATCGCTGAGCACGTAGCCCGGCATCACCGTATCCAGATCGACCACGCACAGCACGCGGTCGTTCTTATCGAACAACACATTGTTTACTTTCGTGTCGCAGTGATTGATTCGCTTCGGCAACAAACCTTCGCGATGCATCCGTTCGGCCTTGCACATCTCGTCGGCGCGTTTTTCGATCTCGTCGACCATAAATTGCGTTTTCGCCAAACGTCCCGCTTTATTGTCTTTCACCGCTTGGCGGAAAGTTGCCAAACGGCTTTCCATATTGTGAAAATTCGGAATGGTTTCCGTCAACGGCGCGCCGGGAAGATCGGTCAGCATCGACTGAAAATCGCCGAAAGCTCTTCCCGCCCGGATGGCCAGATCGGGATTGATTCCTTCGCTGTAGCTGTGGCTGTCGGGAATGAAATACAATATCCGCCAGTAATTGCCGTCGGCATCCTTGTGATACAACTTGCCGTCCTTAGCCGGAGCAAGGCGCAACACGCGGTTCTCCGCATCCTTCACTCCCGCCGCGACAAGTTTGCCGCGAATATGGTCGGTGACCCGGCGGATATTTTCCTGCAACGCCTCCACATTCTTAAAAATGTAATGATTAATGCGTTGCAACACGTAATCGGGCGTATCGGCCGATTCCGTCAATACTTTATACGAATCGTTGATATGCCCCGCTCCGAGCGGTTTCGCCGATGCAACCCGGCCTTGAATGTCGAATTGTTCGACAATCGCTTTTAATTGTTGTTCGTTCATTGGTTTGGCTTATTTATACTTTGTTTCTTTCACTTTTTTTACGAACATCATCAACGACATCCAATACTCTCCTGATGAAGAATTGCTGTTCCACAAAGCCGGCGCGCCATGCACACCGTCGCCCGAAGAGGGTTGGAATGTGGTTATATTTTGTTGCGGGATTTCTTTCACCAGATCTTTCATGAAAGAATATTCCCGTTTGGTCGATGCCGCAAAAAGCAACTTGTCAAAATCCGCTATTTTGTCCTTTATCATAAGTGCGGGAGCGAAATATTCGCCCGGGCTGAAAGCAATCACCGCCGTCACCCGGTTGTTCCGATTGGCTGTCTGCATGGCCAATGATGCCGAAAAAGAACTCCCGAAAAGGATACATTTATTTTTGATGGCCGTTTTCGCCACGTAATCGATCGCCGCCGCAATATCTTTTTCGCAATCGAGAAACGTTGCCGGAATATTATTTTGTGCGGCTTGAACGGCGGTTTCGTTTTGCACGAAATTACATTCTTTGCCGTTTCGCAAATCCACGGCCAAACAATTAAAGCCCATTTTCGACAGTTTAGGCGCTATTTCCTTATATTCGCCGCGGCTGCCGCTTTCTTGATGAAACAGCAAAATATAGGGCGCGCCTGTGTCGTACAAATACAAATCGGCGGTAACCACCAATTTATCCGCCGCCACGAAACTTATTTTCCGTTGTGCCGATACGTTCGAAAATAACGACGACACAACAATCAATAAAATCGCTTTCCCGGCTATTGATGCATGCATCGAAAATGCATGTAAAATGAGGTAGCAAAAGCGCAACAGCATCGATCGATTACTTTTCAATAGATTCCGCCAAAACAACAATCCGGTTGCTTTTCACTTCCACCACGCCGCCGGTGACGTTGAACCGAAGCGTTTCGCCCGTTTCCGTCTCTACTTTGACTTCGCCCGACGTTAAAGTGGAAATGATCGCCGCGTGGTTTTTCAAAATTTCGAAAGAACCGTTGCTGCCGGGCACTTTAACCAATTTCACTTCTCCCGAAAATACGCTTTTGTCGGGAGTCAGAATTTCCAATTGCATGTTGTTGCATTTTTGATTTTTGATTTTCGATTTTTGATTTTTGATTCTTGACCCCTAAATCCCCTAAAGGGGACTTTCGCAAAGCGCGGTATGCCGAAACTCCCCTTTAGGGGTCGGGGGTAAAAAACCATTAATCAAAAATGATCGACTATTTTGCTTCGGCAATCAATTTTTTGCCTTTCTCGATGGCCTCTTCAATGGTTCCGACCAAACTGAAAGCGGCTTCGGGATATTGATCCACCTCGCCGTCCATGATCATGTTGAACCCCTTGATGGAGTCGCGAATGTCGACAAACACGCCGGGACGACCGGTGAATTGCTCCGCAACATGGAAAGGCTGCGACAGGAAGCGTTGCACGCGACGCGCGCGGTGTACCACAAGTTTGTCATGTTCCGACAGTTCGTCCATCCCGAGAATGGCGATAATATCCTGCAATTCTTTGTAGCGTTGCAACAATTCCTTGACACGTTGCGCGGTATCGTAGTGTTCTTTGCCCACCACTTCGGGGCTGAGGATGCGCGACGACGATTCGAGCGGATCGACGGCGGGATAGATGCCCAACTCGGAAATCTTACGGCTCAAAACGGTGGTTGCATCCAGGTGCACGAAAGTGGTTGCCGGCGCGGGGTCGGTCAAGTCGTCGGCGGGCACGTAAATGGCTTCCACTGCAGTGATGGAACCGTTTTTGGTGGAGGTGATCCGTTCCTGCATCAAGCCCATTTCGGTGGCCAATGTGGGCTGATAACCCACGGCCGACGGCATACGCCCCAACAGTGCGGAAACTTCGGAACCGGCTTGCGTGAAACGGAAAATATTGTCGACGAAAAACAGGATGTCGCGGCCTTTTCCGGTACCGTCGCCGTCGCGGAACGATTCGGCAATGGTCAATCCCGACAAGGCGACATTGGCGCGCGCTCCGGGCGGTTCGTTCATCTGGCCGAATACCAGCGTGGCCTGCGATTCTTTCAGCGCCTCCTTGTCTACTTTCGACAAGTCCCAACTGCCCGCTTCCATCGATTTCTTGAATTCTTCGCCGTATTTGATGACACCCGATTCGATCATTTCGCGGAGCAGGTCGTTTCCTTCGCGGGTACGTTCGCCTACGCCGGCAAATACCGACATTCCGGAATATTTCTTGGCGATGTTGTTGATCAGTTCCATGATGATGACGGTTTTCCCGACGCCGGCGCCGCCGAACAACCCGATCTTGCCGCCTTTGGCGTAAGGTTCCAACAGGTCGATCACCTTGATCCCCGTAAACAGGACTTCCGACTGCGTGGTGAGTTGCTCGAACTTGGGCGGAGTGCCGTGTATGCCGTAGCCGTTTTTGTTAACCGGCTCCATTCCGTCGATGGCATCGCCGATAACATTGAGCAAACGCCCGCGCACTTCGTCGCCTTTAGGCATACGAATAGCGCCGCCGAGCGATGCAACGGCCATTCCGCGTTGCAACCCGTCGGTCGAATCCATCGAAATGGTGCGCAGGGTATTCTCGCCGATGTCTTGCTGCACTTCCAAAATGACGCTTACCCCGTCGCTTCGTTTTACTTCCAATGCATCGTGAATATGCGGCAATTCGCCCGAAGCCTTTTCGAAACTGACATCCACCACAGGCCCGATGACCTGCACTATTTCTCCTGTTATTTGGGACATACCGGTTGTTATTTTTTTTGAATAATTCTCTATTCTTTGAGGTGATAAAGTTAGAGAACTATTTTTGATTTGCGTATGTTTTTTAGTTTTTTATTGACATTCCTCATATACGAAAAGGAATGCCCGAAAGTTTCATCAAAAAATAATATTTGCAGGACAAAACGCCGCGTCAGCGCATAACTTTCCTGATTTGCTCTATTTCAGCAATGCTCAGACCCGTACTTTCGGCAATTTTCGGAATCGCTATACCCGCTTCCAACAAGATACGCACTGTATTTTTAAGGCCTGCATCTTTCTTTTTCAAGTCTGCATCTTTCTTTTTTATATCCGCATCCTTCTTTTTCAAGTCTGCATTCTGCTTCCTTATAATGACTTCTCTTTCTTTGATTTGGACTTCCCTTTCTTTGATTTGGGCTTCTCTTTCTTTAATTTGGGCGTCTCTCTCTTTGAGTCTGGCGTCTCGCTTTTTGATTTCGTTTTCTATCAAATACATATCTCTAAACTCTTTAAGTGATTGATCATAAAATTTTCTTTCTGCCGGGGTCATTTTCAGAACTTCGGCTACACGGAACAACTTCTCGAAAATCCTGTTGCGAAGAGGCTCCGGTAGATCGCCTAATTTCGAAAGATGCCTGAGCACATACATCCACCGATCGAAATCGGTTTGCAACTCGGATTCTTTCATTTTGAACCTCGGCAACTCCATGAATACGAATGTCAACTTGTCGCAAAACACCCGACCGGTATCTCTGTCGAGCAACTGCACATACGAAACGTACTTATCCGCAGGCATTTTTTTGCCGAATTTGAAATTGACAATGTTCACCGAATACACCGGCGCTAGCTCGAAATCCCACTCCCGGCTTTTTTCGCCTTGTCCCTGAATGGGGAAAGAGGCATAATACAATGCTCTGTCTTTAAAATGCTCC